>CAZZUZ010000082.1:0-9519 GCA_964657315.1 Vulcanimicrobiota bacterium | reverse complement strand
TCGCTTCGTACCCGGACAGTGGCGCACCGCGCTGGAGGAATGAACGTGGGGAAAGTGATCGGTATCGGCGGCGTGTTCGTGCGAACGCGCGGCGACGACGCACTGCGCGAATGGTATAAGAACGTTCTCGGTTTTACATTTGAAGATTGGGGCGGGGCGATGATGCCGTATCCCGCTTCGGGATATTCGCTTTGGACGGCGTCTCCGGAAGATTCGGAGAACTTCGCGCCGTCGACGCTGCCGTTCATGCTCAACCTGGTCGTAGAAGATCTCGACGGTCTTCTCGCACGCGTCGCGAGCGCCGGCGTCGACGTTCTCGGGCGCGAAGATCAGAACGAGTTCGGACGATTTGCCTGGATCCTCGATCCGATGGGCGTCAAGCTCGAGCTCTGGGAGCCTTCGCCTTCTTCGAGTTAAGCGGATGGCGGCTCGGGCGAGTGTTCGGGAAGCGTCCGCGGCTCGCACTTGCCGTGCTTGCGGCATTGGGGGTTGCGATGGCAAAAAAAACTACGATTAGAAACGCACCGCTCTTGAACGCGGTCGAGCCGCAACTCTACGTTGCCGACGTTCGGAAGTCGTGCGCGTATTTCGCCAAGCTCGGCTTTTCCGTCGCGTTCGAATACGGCGAGCCGCCGCATTACGGGCAGGTCGTCCGCGATGCGGTCCGTCTGAATCTGCGCGCCGTGCGCGAGCCCATATTCGTGGGCGATGTGCGCGAGCGCGAAGAGCTGCTCTGCGCATCGATCACGGTCGCGACCGCCTCGGAGATCGACCGGCTCTTCGCCGCCTTCGAAGCGGCGGGCGTCCACTTTCATCAGCGGCCACGAGACGAATCGTGGGGCGCGCGATCGTTCGTCGTCGCCGATCCGGACGGCAACCTCGTTCTCTTCGCAGGCGCGATAGACGAAAGGGATCGCGAGGCTGAAACGGCCGGGTAAGCGCCGTCGGCTACGCTTGCGCCATGAACGCTCCCGCGCTCCAGTTCCGCGACTTCGCCGGTCGTACAACCGAACTCGGCGTGCTGCTCTCGGCGCGACGACGTGCGGCGCGCGAGGGCACGGGCTCGGTCGTCTTCATCGAAGGTGAAGCCGGCATCGGCAAGTCGCGGCTGATCGAGGAATTTGCCCGCGTTCGAAATCGTGATGACGTCACGGTCGCGCGCTGCGAACGCTATCGCGCTCCCTACGAGCCGTTCGCGGCACTCGATATCGACTTTGCCGCAAACGATCGCGACGACGTTCCCGTGCGTTCTCTCGCGCGTGTCAACGCGATCGAGGACGCGATGGAACGTTCCGCCGGCCGCGCGCCGGGCTTCACGTTCGTTCTCGACGACGCGCACTGGAGCGACTATGCGACGGCCGGTGCGCTCGCCGCGCTCGCGTCGCTGACCGCGCGCGCGCCGTTCGTCCTCGTCTGCGCGTACCGGCCCTCGGATCTCTTCGGCGACGCGCCGCTCGCGCGAACGTTCGCGGCTTTCGGTGAGATTGCAACGCTCGTCGCACTCGACGGACTCGACGATTGCAGCATGCGAAGCTTACTGCAAAAAGAAGCCGGCATCGATCTCTTCACCGCGAAGCGTCTGTGCGCCGTGGCAGACGGAAATCCGTACGTAGCAGAAGAGCTCGCCCGAACGCTGCTGGATTGCGGCGACGGCTGCAACCCCGCGCTCCTTCGTTCGCTGCGTTCGGCCACGCTCGCGCGACTCGATCGTTTGTCGGATGCCGTGCGTCTCGTCATTGAGGCCGCGAGCGCGCTTGCAAACGCCATCGACGAGGCCGCGATCGGGTTTGCTACGGAACTCGAACCGCATGAAGTCGCAGCCGCGCTCACTGCAGCCTGCGATGCGGCGTTCTTGAAGCGAGAAATAGCGACTACCAAAACGTGCTATCGCTTCCGTCACGCACTCGCGCGCGAGATCGTCTATCGTTCGGTCGCAGCAGCCAGGATGCGAGCGCTGCACGCCCGTGTGGCAGACGGATTGCAGCGTCCCGCCGGCGACGTCTTCGAAATCGCTTACCATCGCTGGAGCGCGTGCGATACGGTTGCCGGGCCGGCTGCGTGCGAGGCGGCGGGCGATTTCGCGATGACGTGCGCGTCGGCCGCCGATGCCGCGAACGAGTACCGCTGCGCGCTCTCGCTCTTGCGTGGCGATCCATCGTCGCGCGTGCGTGTCTCGACGAAGCTCGTCCGAGCGCTCTTCCTCGCCGGGCGCGATGCCGAAGCGCCGGGTACGGGTGCGCAATGGAATATGGGCTCGTTGCAGATGACGTCGGCCTCGCAACCTACGCCCTGATCTTTGCCGCCGGCGACGAAGTCGCAGCCGAGCTCACGCGCTTCGCGAACGAAACGGGCGTCGACGGGCTGCTGCACGGCGTGAGCGCCGCGAACGATGCGACCGTAGGCTGGTTCGATTTTGCCACCAAGCAGTACGAACCGACGAAGATCGACGAGCAGGTCGAAGTCGTTTCGTTTTTCGGCGCATCTGCGTAAGCGCAAATTCCGGGTCTTCCGATTGCGACCATTCGGTTCGCCGAGAGCGGCGCCGGGCTAGGCCGCCGATTCTCAGGACGCGCTCAGCGATCTTCGATAGACTTTCGGCACAATGAAGCTCCTGTGGATCCCCACGTTGGCGCTGGTCGCCACCATCAGTCTCCCGGCCCTCGCTCAAGAAGCACCGCCTCCCGACGGCCCGCGTCCGGGAACGGACACCGCCATGGCGCCACCGAGTACGCAACAGATGGAAGCGATGCAGAAATTCCGCGATCAGGTGCGTCAGATCCATAGCACCGCCCGCCTCCAAATGCTCGGCTCGCTGACGCCGGCGCACCGCGCCGCACTCGCCAACATCATCGGGCAGCTGGCGATCGCGCCGAACCCCAACCGCCGCGCGGCCGAAGCACAAATCGACGCGCTGTTGACCGGCGGCGAGAAAACCGCCGTCCTCAATAGCGAAGCGAGCGCGCGCAACGCGTCGCGATCGCTGATGGAGAACGCGCGCACGCAATTCGAAGCGAGCGCGACGCCCGACGAACGCGCGAAGATGCAAGCGCGCGACGCGGCACGCGCTCAGCGCGAAACGCAGGGACCCTCGCGCCAGACGACCGCGGAAACGCCGGACGCCGGCCGTACGCTGCTGCGTATCGCCGAGGGCGGCGGACGTGAAGAAGGCCCGGGCATGGGCCCGATGATGGGGCACCGCACGGGCGATGCGATGATGCGCGGCGGGCCGCCGCCGGGCGCATCCAACTAAGAGACTTCCAGGGGAGCATCACGGCGGACCGAAATCCGCCGGGGTGAATGGGGGGCAGCGCGCGGCGACGGACATCTATCGCCGCGCGCTTCGCTTAGCGAGCGTCTACGCGGCCGATCGCGTGCCGCGCATCTATGCCTTGCTCGAAGAAGCCGCCGCGCTCGATCACACGGACGCGCTGTTCGCGCTAGCAAATTGGCGTCACTTCGGCATCGGCGCACCCCGCGACGATGCTGCGGCGGCCGATATGTGGGCGCGTGCGGCTGTCGGCGGTCACGCGGAGGCGGCCTTCCAACTCGCGGTCGCGTACGAGCGGGGCATCGGCGTCATCGCCGACAAAGCGCGCGCGTTGGAACTGTATTCGCAAGCGGCGGGGCGCGGTATCGTCAACGCGCTCTACGAGATCGGCCGTTTCGCGTATTTCGGCATCGGCGTTGCCGTCGACCGGCAACTCGCGGACGCGTACTTCCGAGACGCGCGGCTCGCGGGGCATGCGGAAGCCGCAGCCGATGCGGGCGAAGACGGCGTACCGCGGCGCATGCCGCCGCCGAGCTTCATGGGACCATTTCATGCCACGCGCGGCGGCCCGTGAAGATCGGCGTCGTCGGCGCGGGAAGCATCGGCACGGTCTTTGCGGCTTCCCTCGGCGAGCGTAACGACGTCCGCGTACTCGTTCGCGACGGGCGTACCGCCCGCGAGATCGCGAGTCGCGGCGGTCTCGTCGTCGACGGGATGTCTCCGGTGTCCGTACGCGTCTCGCACGAGGCGTCCGCGCTCGCGGACTGCGCGCTCGTCATCGTCGCGGTGAAGACGTATGCGACCGTCGCGGCGCTCGAGCCGCTGCGGGCGGCATTGCGCGGCGACGCGACGATCCTTTCCGTTCAGAACGGGATCGATGCGGCCGCGCAGATCGCGTGCGCGCTCGGGCGCGGCCGCGCGATCGCCGTGGGACCGACGACCGAAGCGGCACGTCTCATCGAGCCGGGCGTCGTGCTGCGCGCGTCGCGCGGCGAGACGACGATCGGCTGGGCCGAACCACGGTCTCTCGATGCTCCGGCCCGAAACGAAATCGTTCGCACGCTCGAAGACGCCGGCTTGCGCGCTCGCGCGGTCGACGACCCGCAGCCGTATCTCTGGGCGAAACTCGTGGTCAACGCGGCGATCAATCCCGTCACCGCGCTCGCGCGCGTGACAAACGGCGAACTGCTCGAACGGCCGGAACTGCTCGCACGCGCGTTCGCGATCGCGGCGGAAGTGATCGCACTCGCAGAACGCGAGCGCATCGCGTTACCGTTCGACGACGCGTTCGAACGCGTGCGCGCGGTCGCGTCCGCAACCGCGCACAACCGCAGTTCGATGCTGCAAGACGTCGAACGCGGCTGGCCGACCGAAATCGACGCGATCCTCGGGACGGTCGTGCGCCGCGCGGCGACATACGGTTTGAACGTTTCGGCATGCCGGACGGCGTACGACGAGGTTCGCCGCCTCACGAACGCGTAGCGCAGACGATGGCTTCAACCCGCCGCATCACCTCCGCCGCCATCCGCAACCGTAAAGGCGCTCGCTTCCCGGTCGTCACCGCGTACGACGCGCCGCTGGGACATTGCGCCGAAGAAGCCGGCTTCGACGTCATTCTCGTCGGCGATTCGCTCGGTATGGTCGTGCTCGGGTACGACTCGACCGTCCACGTGACGCTCGACGACATGTGCCGCCACGCAGGCGCGGTCGCGCGCGGCACGACCCGCGCGCACGTCATCGTCGACTTGCCCTTCGGCAGTTTCGAAGCGAGCGACGCGGACGCGATCGCGTCGTCGATCGCGCTGGTGCGCGCCGGCGCGACGAGCGTCAAAGTCGAAGGTGGCATCAACGTCGCGCCGCGCATCGCCGCCATCGTCAACGCCGGCATTCCCGTCGTCGCGCACGTCGGCGTGACGCCGCAGACGGCGGCCATGTCCGCCGGCTACAAGCGTAAGACCGATCGCCGTGCGCTGCTCGCCGACGCGCGCGCGGTCGAAGAAGCGGGCGCGTTCGCGGTCGTGCTCGAGATGGTCGACGCGGAGGTCGCCGCGGAAACGACGGCGGCGTGCGCGATTCCAACGATCGGCATCGGCGCGGGCGCGGCCTGCGACGGGCAAGTGCTTGTCATGCACGACGTGCTCGGCCTCTATCCGCACGCACCGCCGTTCGCCAAGCGCTACGGCGAGATCGCCATGGCCGCAACGACCGCGCTGCGCGCGTATGCGGACGAAGTCCGTTCGGGCGCGTTTCCGGTTTCGAGCGCGGACGCCGCGGCGTCGCCGTACGCGAGCATCGCTCGAGTCGCCGAAAAAGCATAGCGTTGGCCCGCTCCCAAATCATCGCGATGGGCGGGGGCGTTCTCGTGCCCGAAACCGCGAACTACTCGCTCGAACGCTACATCCTCGACGCGACCGGAAAAGCGCGGCCGCGCGTGTGTTTCGTCCCGACCGCGAGCGGCGAAAATCCCGAATACGTCGCGCGCTTCGGCGAATCGTACGGCCGGTTCGGCGTCGAGACCGGCGTCCTGCGCTTCTTCCGGCGAACGCCGCGCGATCTGCGCGCGTTTCTCTTCGATTTCGACGTCGTCCACGTCGGCGGCGGCAATACGATGAGCATGCTCGCGACGTGGCGCTTCTGGGGCTTCGATACGGTCCTGCGCGAAGCGTACGAACGAGGCATCGTGCTTTGCGGTTCGAGTGCGGGCGCCATCTGCTGGTTCGAGCAAGGCCTCACCGACTCGATCGACGGTCCGCTCGTTGCGATGTCGTGTCTCGGACTGCTCGCGGGCTCGAACTGCCCGCATTATAACGGCGAAGCGCTGCGCCGCCCGACCTACGAATCGTCGATCGCGTCGGGAGCGATCGCTCCGGGCATCGCTTGCGACGACGGAGCGGGCGCGCATTTCATCGACGGCAAACTCGAACGCGTCGTATCGTCGCGGCCCGGTTCGCGCGCGTACGAAGTGACGTGCGAAAACGGCGTCGCTCGCGAGCGCGCGCTCGACGTCGTCATGCTCTGATCAAACGAAGATGAGCGAGGCGAGCGCGCCCGCCGGACGAAAGCCGACGCGCTCGTAGAGCGCGATCGCGCTCGAGTTGAAATCGTTGACCGAGAGCGAGACGGTCGGATGATCGACGAGGAGACGTTTGCAAATCTCGGCTAACGCGCGCGTTGCGTGCCCCGAGCCGCGCATTGCCGGCGGCGTCCAAACGCCTTGGATCTGCACGGTCTGCGCGGTCTGCGCGCCGACGTGACACATGAACGCGAGCTTGCCGTCGACGCGGCTGCGCCAGAGCCAGCCCGCTGCGGCGATGCGGGCGGTTCGCTTGCGATAGCCGGCGTCCGCCGCGACGCGGTAGCCGACTTCGCCCGAGGTCATCGCCGCCGATTCCGCCGAGAGTTCGTCGATCTCGCTCTCGACGGCGAGGCCCACGTCGGACGCTCGCGCCGCCGCGTGCAGGTCGGCCGGCGAGAGCGCGTAGACGGGCTGGCTCGGCCGCACCGTAAACGGCGCGGGCATCTCGTTTTGCACGGCTGCCCAGAACGTCTCGACGGCGCGTTTGGGACCGACGATCAGCCGCGGATAACGGACGCGTTGCTTCGCTTCGGCAGCGAACGCATGCAGCGCATCGAGCGATTCGGCGCACGGAACGATGCGCGACGCGACGAGTGCGAAGCCGTCGATGCGTCCCGATGCGTCGCGCGAGAGCAGAACGTCGTCACGGCGTCCGATCTGCCGCGTCTGCAGCAGCCACGCGGCATATGCGTTTTCAAACGGTTGCCGCGCGAGATAGCGAAGCGCCTCTGCTTGATCGCCGCTGCGATACGTTTCGATCAGGTCAGTTTGCGGACGAACGTCGGCTTTGTCGTCGGCGCGAGGCTGCCGTGCGCGGGTTCCACGCTGACCGCTATCGCGTTGACGTCTTGAAGCGTGGCCGGAACGTCGACGAAAGCGATGCCCGAGGAGTCGGGTACGAACGTCGCGCGCGGCGTCATGTCGGTCGCACCGCGCTTGCGCGTCCACGCTTGGTACACCTTACCCGCGGGAAGCGCGGGCAGATTGTGCATCGCGATCACGAGGTGTCCGTTGGAAGCGACGATCATACCGCTCGGAATCGTAAAGCGTCTGCCGCCCGGCGTCGTGAGCATGGCGACGCGCCGGTCGAGTTCGCGCGCCTGTTCGACCGCAGCGGTCGCGAGGCTTGTCTGCTGACTCGCCATGGACGTCAAGTAGTCGTTTTGCTCGCGCAGCGATCCGTTTGAGATCGTGTTGAGCGCCGCAACGGCGATGGCGGCCGTCGCGATGGCCCAACTCAGCCACGTCCGCTGTATCTGCGCGCGCGTCGATTTGGCAGCCGAGCCGTTGAGCGAAGGAGCCATTTTCTCTACGTCGGCGGGATCGGCCGTACGGATGAGTTTCATCACGCGGGACTTGAGCCGGAAGCGGCTGACCTCGTCGAAGCGTGCGCCGAGCGCCTCTTCCTGATAGCCGATCAGATCCGACGTCGAGCGCATCGATGCGTACAGCAGACGGCAGTCCGCACACACGCCGACGTGTTTCGCCAGCGGCTCGGCTTCGGCCAGCGGCAGGACGCCGAGCGCGAGCAGGGCGATGGAGTCGTAGAATTCGTCGTCGTGAACGATCATGCGACCGTGCTGCCTTCGAGCGTCGTGCGCAATTTACGCAAGCCCGCGCGAATGCGCGTCTTGACGGTCCCGAGCGGCGTTGCCGTACGGCGCGCGATTTCTTCGTGCGTGATGCCGCCGAAGAAGCCGAGTTCGATCGGCGCGCGCTGTTCGATCGGAAGCGAGCGCAGCGCGTCGCGAACGCGTTCGCCGTCGAGACGGGCGAAGACGGTATCGTCGAGAGCGCCGTCGATCGGCACGTCGACCGGCACGTCGCCCTCGGAGCGCAGTGCGCGCGAGCGCAGGATGTCGAGCGAGCGGTTGCGCGTGACGCGCGAGATCCAAGCGCCGAAATTGCCGCTGACGAAAGCCTCGGGCTGATTCCAGACCTTGAAAAAGATCGTCTGGGTGACGTCCTCGGCGGCCATCACGTCTCCGAGCATCTTGAGTGCGATGCCGTACACGAGACGGTGGTAAGCGTCATAGACGGATTCGAACGCGACGACGTCGCGTTCTTTGATCCGAGCCATGAGGCGCGCTTCATCATCCACTGTTCTCGCTGTTCGTTGTGACCAAAAATCGGCCCTCGAAGACCGGCCGACTCTTTGTCAACGCTTGTCAGTCCTTGGTAGATTCCCGGAGGTGTTAGGATACGGTTATGGCCACCGCCAAACGCCGCCGAGACCCCACCTTCTTGCGGCTCGCCTGCGTTGCCGGAGCCGGAGGCGTGGCGGCGATCGCGACGTCGGTCTGGGCGACCGTCCGTACGGCGAGCCACGGTCATCCGACCTCGACGTTCTTCTTTTTCAGCCTGTGGGGTCTCGCCGCGCTAGCCGGCGCGGCGGCGAATATCGCGACGTATTTCCAAACCGGCGATCCGCCGGAGAAGCCGCCCCGCGGCGGCCTCCCGCACGAGCAGCCGATCTCGCTCGACGCGCGCCGGCCGGCCGCAAGCGACGGCGGGACGGAGCGTCGCGCGGCGTGATGGACGAAGCGGCGCGGCGTCTCGCCGATGCGGGATCGGTTTGCGTTCTCACGGGTGCGGGCATGTCTGCCGAGAGCGGGCTGCCAACCTTTCGCGGCGCGAACGGGCTCTGGCGGACGCATCGCGTCGAAGAGCTCGCGTCGCCGCAAGGCTTCGCGCGCGATCCCGAACTCGTCTGGACGTGGTACGACGAGCGGCGCTTCGCGCACGGCAGAGCGCAGCCCAACGACGGACATCGCGCGCTCGCGGCGCTCGCTTCGGCGGTAGGAACCATGACACTCGTCACGCAGAACGTCGACTCGCTGCACGCACGCGCGGGCTCGACCGGCGTGCTCGAATTGCACGGCCATCTGCGCGAGGCGCGCTGCGATCGCTGCGGTGCGCGCGTGCCGCTCGACGAGCGCGCGATGACGCCGGATCGCGTCGCGCACGGCTGCGGAGGCAAATTCCGTCCCGACATCGTCTGGTTCGGTGAATCGTTGCCTACGGCGATTTGGGATGCCGCGGTCGCCGCGGCGCGCGAAGCCGACGTCGTGCTCGTCGTCGGCACGTCGGGACTCGTCAATCCGGCGGCGATGCTCGCCACGCACGTTCCGCGACAGGACGCCTTCGTCATCGAAGTAAACCCCGACGCGACGGC
>CAZZUZ010000081.1:0-9528 GCA_964657315.1 Vulcanimicrobiota bacterium | reverse complement strand
CACAACTAGCTACGGCCACAACGCGTGCCCAAATCGATCGAGGCCGCCTGGACGGATCTCGAATCGGGGCACCGCTGGCTGCTCAGCATTTCGGCGAGCAGGTCATCGTCACGCGCAAGGGTGCGGTGAGCGCACGCGAAGGGCAGCTCGGACTCATTCCCGGATCCATGGGCGCACGGTCGTACGTCGTTCGTGGAAAGAGGAACGCGGACTCGTTCCACTCCTGTTCGCACGGCGCGGGCCGCCGAATGGGACGCAACGAGGCGAAGCGCCGCTTCACCGAAGCCGATCTCGCGGCGCAAACCGCGGGGATCGAATGCCGCAAGGACGCAGGAGTCGTCGACGAGACCCCCGCGGCTTACAAGTCGATCGAATCGGTCATCGCGGAACAAGCCGACTTGATCGAAGTCGTCCACGAATTGCGTCAGGTGCTCTGCATCAAAGGGTAGGTGCCGCCATGGCGGCCGACCCGCGCGATTGGCCGCGGGTTCGTCGCGGTAGAATAAGTCGTGACGACGATGCCGACCGAAGAAGCTGCAGACGCAAAATCCGCCGGACTGCGGTACGTCGACGACTCCATCCCGGGGTTTTCGCGTAAGCGAACCCGTTCCGGATTCGACTTCCTCGACCGCAGCGGCAAGAAGCTCACCGATGCCGACGAGATCGCGCGCATCAAATCGCTCGCAATCCCGCCCGCCTACGAAAACGTCTGGATCTGCCCGTTCCCCAACGGCCACGTTCAGGCGACCGCCCGTGATGCCAAAGGTCGCAAACAGTATCGCTACCACAAGAAGTGGCGCGAGGTTCGCGACGCCGGAAAATTCGAGTCGACGCTCGCGTTCGCACTTGCGTTGCCTTCGATTCGCAGGCGCGTCAGCACCGACATCGGCAAGGATTGTATGGATCGCACGAAAGTGCTCGCGACGGTCGTGCGGCTGCTCGAAGACACGCTCATCCGCGTCGGCAACGAGGGTTATGCGAAGGACAACGGTTCGTTCGGCCTCACGACGCTGCGCGTTCGGCACGTCAAAATCGAGGGCGACAGACGCATCCGTCTGAAGTTTCGCGGCAAGAGCGGCGTGCAACATGAAATAACCGTCGACGACAAGCGCTTGGCCCGCACGATCAAACGCTGCCGCGACCTCCCGGGCGAAAAGCTCTTCGAATATCGCGACGACGACGGCAACATCGCCCCGGTCCACTCCGAAGACGTCAACGCGTACTTGCGCGAAACGACGGGCGCCGACTTTTCGGCCAAAGACTTCCGAACTTGGGCCGGAACGGTCGAATGTGCCGTCGCGCTCGAGTCCCTCGGTCCCGCCAAGACGCAGGCGCAGGCAAAACAAAACGTTACGCTCGCGTGTACGGAAGCCTCGAAGCGGCTAGGCAACACGCCGTCGGTCTGCCGAAAGGCGTACGTCCACCCGGTCATCGTCGAAACGTATCTCGACAATCTGGAACTCAACTTGCCCGCTCCGCGCGCGTCGGCGGCGACGAAAGGGCTCGACGAGCGAGAACGGCGCGTCTACGCATTCCTCAAAAACGCACAGAAGCTCGACAGCTCGAAGAAACGCGTCTCGCTGCTCGAGAAGTCGGTCGCCGCGGCACGCTCACGGCGAAAGGCGGGATAGCGTCCAGGCAGCGCCACCGGATCGGCGTTCGAAATACAGCCGGTCGTGGACGCGGCTCTTGCGGCCCTGCCAGAATTCAAAACTCGACGGAACGAGGCGATAGCCGCCCCAATATGGCGGCCGCGGAACGTCGTCGCCGGGAAAGCGCTGATCCGCAGCGGCCATCTCGGCCTCGAGCGTTGCGCGATCGGGAACGACGGTGCTCTGATGCGACGCCCATGCCGAGAGGCGGTGACCGCGCGGACGCCGCGCGAAATACGTGTCGGATTCTTCGGGCGAGAGTTTGGCGATGTCGCCTTCGATGCGAATCTGGCGCTGCAGCGCACCCCACCAGAAGAGCAGCGCTCCGGCCGAGTTGGCCGTGAGTTCGGATCCTTTACGGCTTTCGTAATTTGTGAAGAAGCGAAATCCGTCGAGATCGTACCCGCGCAGCAGCACGATGCGCGAAGACGGACGCGACTGCGCGCCGACGGTGGAAACCGACATCGCGTACGGTTCGACGATGTCTTTTTCTGCCAGCGCCGCGTTCATCCAATTCTTGAAGAGGTCGAACGGGTCTGCGGACGTACTAGGTACATCCAATTGACCGCGTTCGTAACTGACGCGCAAATCGGTTAGATCGTTATTCTTTTCCATCTGGCTCCGCGAAGAATCGAGGACGGCGGCTTATGGCGATTGCAAATCCGGTCGAGCTCACTCGTTCCCTTACACCGGTTCAGCGACGAACCTTCGTCGCCGCGTTCTTGGGTTGGACGCTCGACGCATTCGACTTCTTTCTGCTGACGTTCATCGTCACGGACATCGCGAAAGAATTTCACGTCGAGCGCGGCGGCGTGCTTCTCGGAATCACGTTGACGCTGAGCTTCCGCTGGCTCGGGGCGCTGATCTTCGGCATCCTTGCCGACCGGTTCGGACGGCGCGGGCCGTTGATGGCGAGCGTGCTCGTCTATTCGCTGCTCGAATTCGCGACCGGATTCTCTTCGAGCATCACGGCGTTTCTCGTGTTGCGCGCGTGTTTCGGCATCGCGATGGGCGGCGAATGGGGCGTCGGCGCGGCCCTGGCGCTCGAATCGATGCCGGAGAAAGCGCGCGGCTTTTTCTCGGGCGTGCTGCAGCAAGGCTACGCGACCGGCTATCTGCTAGCGGCTGTCGCGTTCTACCTCATCTATCCGCACTTCGGCTGGCGCGCGATGTTCTTCGTCGGCGCGATCCCCGCGCTGCTCGTGCTCTACATCCGGCTCGCCATTCCGGAATCGGAAGCGTGGCGCGAACGCAAAGCCAAAAACATCGGCGACCGGGGAAATTTGTTTACGGCGTTCCGAAAAAACCCGTGGCTCTTCGTCTTCGCGATCGTCCTGATGGCGGCATTCAACTTCATGTCGCACGGCTCGCAGGATCTCTATCCGACGTTCTTACGCGAACAGCGTCACTTCGATACGGGGACGACGTCGCTGCTCGCGATCATCGCGAACTTGGGCGCGATCGTCGGCGGAACCGTGTTCGGCGCGCTCTCGCAGTCGTGGGGCCGCAAACGCGCGATCGTCACGTCGTCGCTCGTCGGCATCCTCGTCATTCCGCTCTGGGCGTTTGCGCCGTCGACGGCGTTGCTCGCACTCGGCGCGTTCCTCATCCAGTTCTTCGTCCAAGGCGCGTGGGGCGTCGTGCCGATCCACCTCAACGAGCTCTCGCCGGGCATCGTGCGCGGCACGTTCCCGGGTTTCGCCTATCAGCTCGGAAACCTCATATCGGCCAGTTCTTCGCAGATCGAGAACGGCTTCGCAAAATCGCACTTTCCGATCGCGCCCGACGGCGCCGACTTCGGTAAGGCGATGGCGATCGTGATGTTTTCGGTCTTTATCATCGTCGCGGTCGTGACGGCGATCGGTCCCGAACGCAAAGGCGTCGACTTCGCGAGCGACTGAGCTACACTCGCTCGTGTAAGCAGCCGAGTGCGTCCCGATCGCAGATTTCCTGGGAAAGATCGAAACGTGGACGACCAAAAATTGCCTTGGCGCTTTGCCCTGATTTCGCTCGCGCTCGCAGCCCTTACCATGGGCGCGAGCGTCGCACAGACGCCATCGGCCTCGGTTCCGAGCGCACCGATGCAGGCGGTCCTCACTACCCTCGCGTCGCTCGGCGGCAAACCGATCGAAACGCTGACGCCCGCGCAAGCCCGTTTGCAGCCCTCCGCCACCGACGCGTTGCTCAAGACCGTCGTCGAGCGCGGCATGGCGCCAAAATCGATGCCGGTCGGCGATGTGGCCGATTCGATGTTCCATGCCAACGGCGTCGACGTCCCGATCCGCATCTACACGCCGCCGGGCACCGGTCCGTTCCCCGTCCTCGTCTACTTTCACGGGGGCGGCTTCGTGATCGCGGACATCAACACGTACGACGCGGGCCCGCGGGCTCTAGCCGATAAAGCCGGCACGATCGTCGTTTCCGTCGGCTATCGCCTCGCACCCGAGAACAAATTTCCAGCAGCCCCGAACGACGCGTACGCCGCGCTGCTCTGGACGCAAAAGAACGCAGCATCGTTCGGCGGCGACGCCAAACGCATTTCGGTCGGCGGCGAGAGCGCCGGTGGAAATCTCGCGACCGTGACGTCGATGATGGCGCGTGACAAGAATACGCCACTGCCGATCCACGAGCTGCTGATCTACCCGGTGACGAACGATGCGCTCGACACGCCGTCGTACCAGGCGAACGCGAACGCGAAACCTCTCAATCGCGCGATGATGAGCTGGTTCTTCAAATACTATCTGCGCACGCCCGCAGACGGAGCCAACCCATACGTTTCGCCGCTGCGCGGGAATCTCAAGGGGCTGCCGTCGGCGACCGTCATCACCGATTCGACCGATCCGCTGATGAGCGAAGGCAAAGCCTACGCCGATAAGCTTTCCGCCGCGGGCGTCCAAGTCGCGTACCGCAATTACCCGAACGTCACCCACGAATTCTTCGGCATGGCCGCGGTCGTTCCGACGGCAAAACTGGCGCAGAACTATGCGGCAGAACAACTCAACGCTGCAAATCAGGCGGTCAAATAACGTGATTCGATCTCTTCTCCTCGCGGCCGCGGCCGCCACGCTCTCGATCTCGGCCGTGCCCGAACCCGCTCCCGCCGCCATGATGGTGGTCAGCCAGAGCGATCCGGGCGTCACCGGCGCCTTCTACAACGGCGCGGCCGTCAAAGAGCTCTACACCAAGAAGTGGTATTGCGACAAGACGATTCCGTCTCGAGCCACGTCCGGCTGCGAACAGGGGCAGCGCGCGAACCTGCCGCCGCCGGGTCATTACGATCCGGAATACGCGATCGTTCCGCTCGGCTTCACGCCGAAGGATTCGATGACCATGAATTGCCCGCAGCACCAAGTTTGCGTCGCGCACCCGGCTACGATCGACATGACGCGCGTCGCAAACGCGCTGGCGCTGGCCATGGGCACCACGGGCCCCGCGCTCCTGCCCACGCTCGGCAACAAGGCGGTCCCCGGCCACAACCATTACCTGACGAAGACCAACGGCGGCAAAGCCGAGTGGTGGAACGTCGTCATCATCGGCTGCACCGATCCCGTCACGTACGACTCGATCCTCGCGCACAAGAGCTTCGCCTACATCCAGAAGCTCATGGCGGCGGGCGATCCCGCCCTGCTCAAGCCGGCCCCCACCGACTTGTTCCTGTACTTCGCCGTTAAGTCCTAACGAAGCGGTCGCGTGGCTAAACGTCGCGATCGTAACGGACGAGGACTTTCTTTCCGCGAATGGTGGCACCGCGCAGGGCTTTGATGATTCCGTCGGCGGCGCCGCCCGGTACCTCCACGAGCGAAAATTTGTCCGCGATGTCGATCGCGCCGATGTTGCGCGAATCGATGCGCGCCTCGTTCGCAATCGCGCCGACGAGATCGGCCGGACGGATGCTGTTGTTGCGTCCGATCCCGATGAAGATGCGCGCGACGTCGGCCGCCGGCGGAGGACGTTTCCCGAAGATCTTCCGCGGCGGACCGCTCGCGTCGTCGCGGCCGTGGAATCGCGTGGGCGCGTAATTCGCTGCACCGCCCGGTGCGTTGAACGGGCGCGGTGTGAGCATCGGCGCGACGGCAACCTTCGGAATTTCTTCTTCGTCGGGCGTCGCGCCGTCGCGGCGATCGGCGAGCATCACGGCGGCGGCCGCGATGTCGAGCACGTCGTGCTCGTCGCCGAGCGATTCGACGAGGCCGCGATAGGCATCGAAGCCGCCGCCGTTGAGTATCTCTTCTAGCGACACGCGCGTGAGTTCGAGGCGGCGTACGCGCAGATCGTGCACGGTCGGAACCGATTCGATCGTGATCTTACGCTTCGTGTGGTTTTCGATGTTGCGCAAGAGACGCGTTTCGCGCGCCTCGGCGAGCGTGATCGCGACGCCTTCGCGGCCCGCGCGGCCCGTACGGCCGATGCGATGCGTGTAGGCTTCCGGCGACGGCGGAACGTCGAAATTGACGACGTGCGAAACGCGATCGATGTCGAGTCCGCGCGCGGCGACGTCGGTCGCTATGAGAACGTCGGATTCGGCGTCGCGAAAACGGCGTAAAACGCGATCGCGTTGTTCCTGCGAGAGCCCGCCGTGCAACGCTTCGGCGTTATAGCCGCGCGCACCGAGCGTTTGCGCGAGCTCGTCGACTTCGATGCGCGTCCGGCAAAAAACGATCGCCGCGGCTTCGTCTTCCATGTCGAGCACACGCGCGAGCGCCGCCGCTTTGTGGCGACGCTGCACGACGTACGCGAGTTCTTTGACGCGCGGCGCTTGGCCCGCGGCGACCTTCTCGCGCTCGATAGTGACGCGCACGGGGTTGCGCAGGTGGCGTTTCGCGATCGCGAGGATACGCGGCGCCATCGTTGCGGAGAAGAGTGCCGTCTGCTTGTCTTCCGGCGTTTCTTTGAGTAGCGCCTCGAGTTCGTCTGCGAAGCCCATGTCGAGCATTTCGTCGGCTTCGTCGAGCACGACGGTGCGGACGGAATGCAGATCGAGTTTGCCGCGTCCGACGAGGTCGAGCGCGCGACCGGGCGTCGCGACGACGACGTCGACGCCGCGCTGTAACGCACGCAATTGCTGTACGATCGATTGGCCGCCGTAGATCGGCACCACGCGGATGTCGAGCGGACGGCCGTACTTGTGCACGGCTTCCGCCACTTGCATCGCGAGTTCGCGCGTGGGAACGACGATGAGGCCTTTGATCTTCCGAGCGTCGCCCGAGCTCTTGCCGATGCGATGTAAGAGCGGCAGCGAAAACGCCGCCGTTTTGCCCGTGCCGGTCGCGGCCTGGCCGAGCACGTCGCGGCCTTCGAGCAGCGGCGGAATCGCTTCGCTCTGAATCGCGGTGGGTTCTTCGTAGCCGAGCGCCGCGAGCGCGGCGCTGAGTTCGGGGCCGAGCCCGAGCGCTGCGAAGCCGTCGACGGCCGGTATCGCGACCGGCTCCGCGTAGGCGAAATCCGGCTCGCTTTGTTCTGTAATGCCTTCCATGTCTCGGCTACCTTCGGCCTCGAGCCTCGAGAACAGTTTCCTAGCAAAAGCCTGCGAGAAAGGTCTAACGCGCCGTCACGCTAAGCGAAGCGGCGCGCGTATTCGAAGCGAGTGCCGCGCGCTTGCGGTTCTTCGACTTCGCTTCGCTCCGCTCAGAATGACGGACGGGTCATGACGTGCGCGCCGATGCCGACCGAGGCGCGTGTGGCGCGCGCTTGTGGTGGCGTTATGCGAAGCGGCCGGTGAAGAGACCGCCCAGCAGCGTGAGGATGAGCAAGAAACCGCCAAAGAACGCGACCGGATAGCTCGCATCGATGCGTTGCTTCTTCCAAACGGTGTTGAGCGCGATGTCTTTGAACGCCGCACGCAATTCGCCCGCGCTCGCAGCCTCGACGTATTGGCCCTTCCCGTTCGCCGCAATCGTGCGCAGACCGTCGGCATCGAGTCCGGCCATCTCGTTGGTACCGGGAATCATCTCACCGCTGTCGGCCGTACCGATACCGACCGTCTCGATCGTGATGCCTTTGGCACCGATCGCCTGCGACGCGGCGATGGGATCGGAGCCGCGATTGTTGACGCCGTCGGTGAGGAGCACGATGATGCGCCGGCCCGCCGGCGGCATCTGGCCGGACGCGACGGTCAGCGCATCGCCGATCGCGGTCGCGCCGTCCGGCGGCGGGATGCGCGTGAGCGCGTCGCGCACCGCGTCGAGATCGGAGAGCGGCGGCGAGATCAGATTCGCTCCGCTCGAGAAGGTCAGGATGCCGACGTGCGTGCCGTCGGGTACCGCATCGATGAATTCTTTTGCCGCGACCTTCATCGCGATCCAGCGCGATGGTTCGAGATCTTGCGCGCGCATCGAGCCCGACGTGTCGAGACAGATCATGACCGTCCCATCTTTGGACGGCAGAAGCGTTTCGATTCGCGGATTCGCGAGCGCGACGAGCACCGAAGACGTGCCGACCAGGAACGCGGTGAAGAGCGCGATGGCGGGCCAGCGCGGCGGTGCGATCGCATCGAGTGCGAAGGCGACGCTCGAATACGCGAGCTCCTGCGCGTTTCTACGCGCTTGAAACGTTCGGTACAGCCAGACGAAGAGAGCGATGCCTATCGCCGCGAGCAACAGGTACGCCGGATGTGCGAAACTCACCCGGCCAGTGCGAGCACGGATGCCGGCACCGCGGCGCGATCGCCGACGATGACGGGCTTGACCGCGGTGACGCCCGCGCCTTCCAGAATCGCGCGGCCTTGCGCGCCGAGCAGGTACACGACGAACGATTCGCCTGCGAGCTTATTCTGCGCTACGGCGGGAATCGTCAGCGCGTACACGGCCGGACCGCCCGTGTGTTTCGTGCCGTCGATCGTGACGCTCGCCGTCGCATACCTCGCGCTCTGCGAGAGGTCCCCGAGATTGGCCGACGCCGGCAATTCGACCGCGGGGACCTTGCGCGCGACGCTCTCGGTAGAGTAGAGAAACGCCGCATCGAGATCGCCCGACTCCAGACGCGCGAGCAGCGTTTCTTCGGGGAAGATCTGCGCGTCGTTGCGATCGTCGCCGAGCAGCTTCGTCGCAAAGCCGGCCGGAGCGGCTCCCGTCGATTCGAGCAGACGCGCGGCGATGATCGAGCGATAGCCCTTGGGATCGATCGAGGGATCCGTGCGTCCGAGTTTGAGGCCGGGCTCGAGCAGCACGTCCACTAGCTTTCTTTCACCACGATCGACGGCGACGAAGTCTTTCGCGAATTGGGAATTGGCGGCGTACCCGATAACGAGGCGCGTCGTTCCGAACGTCGCGTACCAGCTGACGACGTTTTTCGCATCGGGCGTCATGAGTTCGTCGAGCACTTTGGTATCGGCGCTCACGAAGACGTCGGGAGAACGCAGACCGCTCTTGATGAGGTTCGCGAGCGCGAGACTACCCTTGGCTTCGCCTTTGAAATCGAGCCCGTCTTTAGCCACCGCGGGCTTGACCAAGTTCTCCATGATCGTGACGAGCGAGCCCGCGTAGAGCACGCTCACGGACGACGCCGCATCGACGGACCGGCTCATCGCCGGAGCGGTCGCGGCGGCGGCGAGGGAGGCGAGAAAAGACGCACGTCTCATTACGATGCGCTTCTTCACCCGAGGTTGAACGTCCGCGCGAGCGCCGCTTGCGCACCCGTCTCGACATCGAGAAAGCCCACGCGGGCACCCATGCGCCGTATCAGGCTTTCGATCGCGCGCTCGCGTTCGGCGACCGCCGCAACGAAACGTTCGCGCCCTCGTTCGTCGAGGTACACCGTCACCACGCGGCCGTTCTCCGCGTCGCGCAAGCGCACGAAGCCCTGCAACGGCAGACCCGCATGCCACGGATCGCGAGCGATCAGCACCGTCAGATCGAAACGCGCGGCGGCCGCGCGCAAG
>CAZZUZ010000080.1:2984-9553 GCA_964657315.1 Vulcanimicrobiota bacterium | reverse complement strand
CATCCTGCATTTCGACGGGCCTTTGCGCCCCGATTGGCTTAATTTTCTCGGTTTCACCTCCGACCGTCCCTCCCATGTCGAAACCGACTGATCCCTTTGCCGCCTTGGAGCGGGCGTTTCATGAACCCAAGCGGCTCGCCCTGATGTCCGCCCTGATTGGTTCGGGTGAGCAGGAGATGACCTTCACGGAATTAAAGGACGCCTGCGACCTGACCGACGGCAATTTAAACCGGCACTTGCACGCATTGGCGGAGGTCGAAATTTTGAAGGTCGAAAAGAAACGCGGTTCCGGGCGGCCGACGACCGTCTATCACATCACGCCGCGCGGCCGCAAACGCTTTCTGGCATACATCGACGAACTCGAATCGGTCGTGCGTGCGATCGACGCGAGCGAACCGCAGCGTAAGAGTGCGAAGAACTTCAGATTGGCCACCTCGTAATGATCGATCGCACCCCGCTCCCGATCGCGCTGCCGGTAACCACGCCGCGGCACGTCGCCATCATCATGGACGGAAATCGCCGCTGGGCGGCCGATCGCGGGCTACCCGCATCCGAAGGCCACCGCGCGGGCGCCTCCGCACTGCGCAAAACCGTGCGTGCGGCGACGCTCGCGGGCGTCGAAGTGCTCACCGTCTTCGCGTTTTCCGAAGAAAATTGGAAGCGCGAAACGAGCGAGGTCGCGTCGATCATGGATCTCGTGCGCGGTTTCGCGCTCGGCGAACTCGCGGCGCTCCGTGCCGAGAACGTTCGCGTTCGCGCGATCGGGCGCAAGGCGGCACTACCGGCCGCGACGCGCGTCGCACTCGAAGCGCTCGAAGCGACGACCGCGCAAAACACGGGTTTGCAACTCAACCTCGCGCTCAACTACGGCGGCCGCAGCGAACTCTGCGACGCGATCCGCGCGCTCGCGCTCGACGTGCAGAACGGGCGGCTCGCGACCGACGCGATCGACGACGACAGCCTCGCGAACTACCTGTACACCGCGGGCATGCCCGATCCCGATCTGCTCATCCGCACAGGTGGCGAACTGCGCGTCTCCAATTTTCTGCTCTATCAAATCGCCTACGCGGAGCTCTGGTCGACGAAAACGCATTGGCCGGATTTCGACGACGATGCCTTTGCGACGGCGCTCGCCGAATTCTCTTCGCGCCAGCGACGCTTCGGCTCGTAGCGCCGGGCGGGCTAGGCTTGGCCTAATCCTCAAGGTAGTCTTTTCGTAGACGAAAAAGACGGCAGGCATGCACCGTCTATCGATCGCCGCGCTTTGCGCGTTTCTCGGTTTCGCGTCGGCCTTGCCGTTCGCCGCGAGTGCCGCCGCACCAGCGACGGCGTTACAACCCGGTACCAACGAAGGCACCGCCGACAGCATGGTCGGTAATCAGTCGTGGGTCTTCGCCGCGAGCCCGGGGTCCTTCAAAGTCGACATTCGCCTCGGTCGCGTGCCGAATAACGCGCTACCGGGCGCGCCGTTCCACACCGTCTTGCACATCGTGCCCTTCAAAAACGCCCACGTGACGTTCGCGCAAGTGCCGGGCGGGTACGTCTACAAGGGCGTCGCGCACAAACCGGTTTCACTGCGGTTGGAGATCATCCCGCCGAACAGCATGCTCGTGCGCGAAGCGAGCCAGTACACCGTCGAAGCGAGCGGATCGATCGGGTATAAAACGGGCGCGGATCCGATCATCGGCACGTACACGGGGCCCAACGGGCTCGGCGCGGTTCGCTTTCAAAAAGGCGGCACGATCGTCGCTTCCAACGGCGACTCGGGAACGTGGACCGCATTCGATCCGTCGCTGCACATCTATACGGTCGTCATCGGCCAGATGCGCTGGTCGGTCAAACTGAGCCCGGGCCAGGGTCTCGACGATGCCGGCAACGGCGGCATCGTCTTCCAATCCGTACACTGACATTATCTAGTCCTTAACGTTTGCCCGCGAGCGCCGCGCGGAAACGACCAAACGTGGCAATGCAAGGAACGTTCGGCAACATCGATGCTTCCAAGATCACGCGCGATCAGTGGCGGATCGTGCTCATCTCGGGCATGGGCTTTTTTACCGACGCCTACGATCTCTTCATCATCGGCGTCGTGCTCAAATTGCTCAAAGAACAGTGGCACATCGGCGCGCTCGAGACCGCGATTGCGGGCGCGACGGCGCTCGTGTCCGCCGCCATCGGATCTGCGGTCTTCGGCCGCGTAGCCGATCTCTTCGGCCGCAAGTACATCTACGGCTTCGAAGTGCTCGTGCTCGGCGCGGGCGCGATCGCATCGGCCTTTTCGCCGAATATCTGGTGGCTCATCGGCTTCCGCTTCATTCTCGGGCTCGGCATCGGCGGCGACTATCCGGTCAGCGCGACGATCGCGAGCGAGTTCGCCGGCGCGAAGACGCGCGGACTGCTCGTCTCGAGCGTCTTCGCGATGCAGGGCGTGGGCCTCGTCGTCGGGCCGTTGCTCGCGATCGCACTGATCGCGATTCACGTTCCGAATGATTTGGTGTGGCGCATCCTGCTCGCCGCGGGCGCGATTCCGCCGCTCGCCGTCTTCTGGGCGCGGCGCCACCTCAAAGAGACGCCGCGTTACGAAAAACTGCAGGCCGCGAAAGCGAAAGAACCCGCAAAGCACCTCGACCTCGTCGACTCCATCAAAGAAACGTACGGGGATCGCAAACTCGTGCGCTGGCTCATCGGCGCGTCGCTCGCATGGTTCCTCCTCGACCTCGCCTACTACGGCAACACGATTTCGAACACGCAGTTCGTCACCGCGGTACGTCCCAAAGCGAGTGAGAGCGGACAACTCCTGGTTTCGCTGCTCGTGTTTGCGTTTGCAGCGCTGCCCGGCTATCTGCTCTCGATGTTCGGCATGGACCGCTGGGGCCGCAAACGCATCCAGCTCATCGGTTTCGCCTTCATGGCCGCCACGTTCGCCGGCATCGCGATTCTCGGCGACGCGAAAGCGATTCTCGTGCCCTTCGTCATCCTCTACGGACTCAATTACTTCTTCACGGAATTCGGTCCGAACACGACGACGTTCGTCTTGCCCGCCGAGATCTTCCCGGCACGCGTCCGCACGACGAGCCACGGCATCGCGGCGACCGTCGGCAAAGTCGGCGCAGCGGTCGGGACCTTCAGCTTTCCGCTTCTGCAATCGTCGTATGGCCTGCCGGGCCCGATGTGGGTGGCCGGCGCCGCCGCCGCGATCGGCTTCGTGCTCACCTTCTGGCTCCTGCCCGAGCCGAGCGGTCTCGACCTCGAAGATGCTTCGCGCGACCGCGCCTTCGGCGCCGCCGCCTAAGGGGCGCCGCTCCAACGCGCGACCGTCTCGCGCACGAAATCCGCATAACGGCGCGGCGGATGGCCGAGCAGCGCCGTCAACGTTTCGCGGTCGTCCGGTCCGGCTGCGAACCCTCGCTCGAGATATCCCGAGAACATCACGCGCATGTCGAATGCCGACCATGCCGGGGCTCGGGCGCCGCGCATCGTTTTCTCGAACGCGTCCAGGTCGTGCCCGCCGTATGCTACGGGTTTGCCGATGGCGTCGCTCCACGCGGCGGCTGCCGACGTAATCGCACGCCGCGCAGTGCGGCTTCGACGGCCGCCGGGTCCAGGAGATCGCCCGTGGCGGCCTGGCACCCGAGGGAAACGGGTGGAGCGGCACGGTGGCTGCGATCGCTCGTTCGCTCGGCCTGCAGCGCCCCGCCTTTTGACGAGGCGCTTCTGGCGGCGACATGATACACTTATATGCGTGAAAACGCGCCCGGACATCCGTAACCTCGCTATTATCGCGCACGTCGACCACGGCAAGACGACCCTGGTAGATGCCATGCTCAAGCAAAGCGGCGTCTTCCGTGAGGGGCAAGCCCTGACCACGCGCGTGATGGACTCGAACCCGCTCGAACGCGAGCGCGGGATCACCATTCTCGCGAAAAATACCGCGATCAAGCACGGCGACATCAAGTTCAATATCGTCGACACGCCCGGCCACGCCGATTTCGGCGGTGAAGTCGAGCGCGTGCTGCAGATGGTCCAGGGCGTGTTCTTGCTGGTCGACGCCGCCGAAGGCGTCATGCCGCAGACCCGCTTCGTGCTGCGCAAGGCGCTCGAACTCGACCTCAAGGTGCTCGTCGCGATCAACAAGATCGATCGCAAGGACGCGCGTACGACCGAAGTGATGAATGAAGTCTTCGACCTCTTCATCGAACTGGGCGCGTCGGACGATCAGGCCGACTTTCCGACCGTATTCACCAACGGCCGCGCCGGCATCGCGAAGTACAAGCTCGAGGACGAGAACGACGACCTCGAGCCGCTGTTCGAGACGATCGCGCGCTACATTCCCGAAGCGCCCGCCGAAGAGGGCGGATTCCAAATGCTCGTCTCCGCGATCGACCACAACAAATACGTCGGACGCATCGGCATCGGCCGCGTTTTCCGCGGCAGCATGAAGGTCAATTCGCCGATCGCGCGCGTCTCGCACGACGGCAAGGTCGAAACCGGTCTGCGCCTCACGAAGTTGCTCGCGTTCGCCGGTCTCGAACGCGTCGAAGTCGAGGAAGCCAGCGCCGGCGACATCGTCTGCGTCTCGGGCATCGAAGGCCTCAATATCGGCGACACCATCGCCGACGCGCAAATTCCCGAGGGCATCACCGCCGTCGCCGTGGACGAACCGACGGTCTCGATGTTCTTCATGG
Source organism: Vulcanimicrobiota bacterium (assembly GCA_964657315.1). GTDB lineage: Bacteria > Vulcanimicrobiota > Vulcanimicrobiia > Vulcanimicrobiales > Vulcanimicrobiaceae > CAZZUZ01. The sequence continues at coordinate 4,871 of CAZZUZ010000080.1, read as the reverse complement.
TCAACGCCTCGCCGTTCGCGGGCAAAGAAGGCAAGTATCTGACCTCGCGTCAGATCCGCGATCGGCTCATGCGCGAACTCGAATCGAACGTCGCGCTGCGCGTCGCCGATACCGAGAGCGCGGACACGTTCGAAGTGCGCGGCCGCGGCGAACTCCATCTCTCGATCCTCATCGAGACGATGCGCCGTGAGGGCTACGAGATCGCGGTTTCCAAGCCGCAGGTCATCATCACCGAACACGAAGGCAAGAAGATGGAGCCGGTCGAGTACGTCGTCGTCGACGTGCAAGAAGAGTACGCGGGCGCCGTCATCGAGTCGCTCGGACGCCGTAAAGCGATCATGTCGAACATGCTCACCGTCGGCGATTCGCGCCGCCTCGAATACACGATGCCGACGCGCGCGATCTTCGGTCTGCGCGGCGAACTGCTCACGCTCTCGCGCGGCACGGCCATCATGTCGCACACGTATTACGATCATCAGCCTTTCAGCGGCGAGCTCCCGGGCCGTAGCGTCGGCGCGCTCGTAACGAGCGAAACCGGCGTCACGACGGCGTATGCGATGTCGGGCCTCGAAGCCCGCGGTCGCTTCTTCGTCGGCGAAGGTGTCGAGGTCTACGAAGGCATGATCGTCGGCCGCGCCAACGACGACAAGGACATCGCGCTCAACGTCGTACGTGCCAAGAAGCTCACGAACATGCGCGCCTCGGGTACCGACGATAGCAACAAACTCTCGCCACCCGAGGAGATGTCGCTCGAGCGCGCGATCGAGTTCATCGAAGACGACGAACTCGTGGAGATCACCCCGAAATCGATCCGCATTCGCAAGCGCCTACTCGACGAAACCGAGCGCCTGCGCAACCGCAAGAAAGAAAAAGCGCTCGTCTAGGGATCGGCGCACGTGCTTCGTGCACGTGGGAACGCACAAGACCGGAACGACGACGCTGCAGCACGCGCTTCGTTCGCATGAGGACGCCTTCGCTCACGTGGGCGTCCTCGTCGCACGCACGGGGCGCCCGTTCGCACCGGACGGCGGCCGCGATAACGCCAATCACAATATCGCGTTCGACCTCAACGCCGACGCGCGCTTCGCCGCCGGCGCCGGAACGCTCGACGATTTGCGCGCGGAACTCGCGGCGACGCCGTTGCCCATGGCGATCGTGACCTCGGAAGATTTTGCCTTTGCGTTCGACGCGCGCGAGCGTTTGGAGCGCTTGCGTGAAGCCGTACGCGATGCCGGCTTCGACCCGGCGATCGTCGTCTATTTACGCGAACAGGCCGCCTACGCACAGTCTCTCTACGCGATGCTCGCCGGCAGCGCACCCGAATATGCCGTGACCTTCGATGAGTACGCGGAGTACATTTTCGACGAGACCAAGTTCCGCTACGGTTTTCGCGATCTTCCCTTCGATTACGACGAACTGCTCGACGGCTTCGCCGCCGTTTTCGGCCGCGACCGCATCTTCGCGCGCGCGTTCCGCACCGATCGCGGCGACGACTATCTCTTGCGCGACTTCGTCGCCGTCATCGAGCCCGGCGCGTTCGACGTCGAGGCTTTCGGCAGCGCCCCCCGCCTGCACGAGGCGCGCACGTTCGAAGGGGTCCTCGAGACGCTGCGCCGGGCGTACGGTGCGATCCACGGCGAAGGTTTGCCGGCTCGCGAGATCGCCGCACGAGCCGGGTTCGACGCCGCGATTCTCGAGCGTCCGTTCGCCGCGATCGCACCCGAGCAGACGCATCGCTTCCGCGCCCGTTCGGCAGCCGCGAACGCGCGCGTCCGTGTCGCCTACGGCGTCGAGATCGAGCAGACGACGCCGCGCGACCCCGGCCTCTCGGAGATGCAGAACGTGCTGCTGCGGGTATGCGCGAGCATGTGGACCCAATAGAAAGAG
>CAZZUZ010000080.1:0-2974 GCA_964657315.1 Vulcanimicrobiota bacterium | reverse complement strand
CGAAGGATGTTTCGGCTCGAGCCGACCATCCGCGGTCCCCAACCACCGAATGCATCGAGCTGCGATACGCTCTCGATGATCCACGTGCGCCGTTCGTCGCCATCGTCGATGGTCGGCACGACGCCGTTCTGGTCTTGGTCTTCCACGGGGTTCGTTCTTTTCTGTAATCAGCAACGCGGCACGATTGCGTAAACCGCGTATATCATCGTACGTCCGGAAACGACCGGGTGGTACGACTTTGCCACGGGGGCCATGAACATGTGATGTGTGTCAAGTCACCAAAGGTTGCGCCGAAGATCATAGATATGCGACCATCCGCGACGGTGTTTCCATGTTTCTAGCGGCCGCCGCGCTCGCCGCGCTGATCCGCGACTGCGCGGGCAATATCGCGCCGCGCACGATGTCGGCCGTCGTCTCGGTGGAGAGCGGCGGAAACCCGCTCGCCATGCACGACAACACCCTGCGCCGCTCGTTCGAGCCGAACGACATGGCGACGGCGATCGCCTGGACGCAAGCGCTCGTCGATCGCGGGGATTCCGTCGATATCGGCCTGAGCCAGATCAACAGCGCGAATCTTCCGAGCCTGGGCCTGAGCGTGCGCCGCGCGTTCGACCCGTGCTCGAACCTCCATGCGGGCGCGACCATCCTCGGCAACTTTTACGCGAGCGCCAGCGCCCAGTTCGGCGCGGGGCAGTTCGCGCTGCGCCGGGCGCTGAGCGCCTACAACTCGGGCAGCATGTATGCGGCCCAAGATTACGTCGACCGCATCCTTGTCGCGGCGGGCGTACCGCCCGATGCTCCCGCCGACGTGCCGCTCGCCGCGCACCCGAAAGCGCACGCCCCGGCCGTGGCCGTCGCGACCCCGAAGCCGCCCTACACCGAAACGTCGTCGGAGTCGGGCGTCATCGTCATCAACGGGAACCCGTAAGCCGCGCGCTGCGGACGGGCTACTGGTTTGCGAGCACCGGAAACTGCGGCAGACCGATCGTGAAGGTCAGGTTGCCCGCACGTTCGTCATAGTCGGTATAGACGCGGTCGCCTTCCCTGATCTCGCCGCCGAGGATCTTTCGTCCGAGCGGCGTTTCGAGTTCGCGCTGCACGGCCCGCTTGAGCGGCCGCGCTCCGTACACCGGATCGTAGCCGACCTTGACCAGATGTCTACGCGCGGCGTCGCTGACGTCGAGCGTGATGCGCCGGTCGACCAGCCGCGACCGCACGCGATCGAGTTGCAGTTCCACGATCCGCTCGAGTTCGGACTCCGTGAGCGCCTGAAACACCACGATCTCGTCGATGCGATTGAGGAACTCGGGACGGAAGTGACGGCGCATTTCGTCGAGCACGGTCGCCCGCATGATCGCATATTCGGTGCCGCCGTCTCCGGAGTAATCCAGGATACGCGACGACCCGATGTTCGAGGTCATGATGAGGATCGTGTTCTTGAAATCGACCGTGCGACCCTGACCGTCGGTGAGCCGGCCGTCGTCGAGGATCTGTAAGAAGACGTTGAAGACGTCGGGCGCGGCCTTTTCGATTTCGTCGAAGAGCACGACCGAAAACGGGCGCCGGCGTACGGCTTCCGTCAACTGGCCGCCTTCATCGTAACCGACGTAGCCGGGCGGCGCGCCGATGAGGCGCGAGACCGAATGCTTCTCGCCGTACTCCGACATATCGATGCGGATCATCGCCTTCTCATCGTCGAAGAGATAGTCCGCGAGCGCGCGCGCGAGTTCGGTCTTACCGACGCCGGTCGGCCCGAGGAACACGAACGAACCGATCGGGCGATTGGGATCGGAGAGGCCGCTGCGCGAGCGGATCACGGCCTCCGCGACGGCGGTCACCGCTTCTTTTTGGCCGATGACACGTTTTTGCAATTCTTCGTCGAGCGCGAGCAGCTTGCGCATCTCACCCTCGAGCAGCTTCGAGACCGGGATGCCCGTCCAACGCGCCACGACGTCGGCGATGTCTTGTTCGTCGACTTCCTCTTTGAGCAGACGCGGCCGGCCGTCGGTGCCCAGATTCTCGACGGCGCTCGCGAGGTCGCGCTCGAGCCCGGCGAGTTTGCCGTAGCGCAGCTCCGCAACGCGATTGAGATCGTATTGGCGCTCGGCCTGATCGATTTCGGTCTTCGTCGCGTCGATGCGTTCGCGCAGCGTGCGCAGGTTCGCAACCGACGCCTTCTCCGCGTTGTAGCGCACCGAGATCGCGTCGATCTGCGAGCGCAGCTCCGCGATCTCGCGTTCGATGCGTTCCAGGCGCAGCTTGGACGCCGCGTCTTCTTCTTTCTTGAGCGCTTCGCGCTCGATCTCGAGCTGCATCACGCGGCGCGAAGACTCGTCGAGCTCTTGCGGCATCGAATCGATTTCGGTGCGCAGCTTGGCACCGGCTTCGTCGACGAGATCGATCGCCTTATCGGGCAGAAAGCGGTCTGCGATGTACCGGTTCGAGAGCGTCGCGGCCGCGACGAGCGCCGAGTCTTTGATGCGCACGCCGTGGTGCAGTTCGTAGCGCTCGCGCAAACCGCGCAGGATCGAGATCGTGTCCTCGACCGAGGGCTGGTCGACGAAGACCGGTTGGAAGCGTCGTTCGAGCGCGGCATCCTTCTCGATGTATTTGCGGTACTCGTCGAGCGTCGTCGCGCCGATGAGGTGCAGTTCGCCGCGCGCGAGCAGCGGCTTGAGCAGGTTGCCCGCGTCCATCGAGCCTTCGGATTTTCCGGCGCCGACGACGTTGTGCAACTCGTCGATGAAGAGCAGAACGGTGCCGTCGGACGACTGCACGTCCTTGAGGACGGCCTTGAGCCGCTCTTCGAATTCGCCACGGTATTTCGCGCCCGCGATCAGCGCGCCCATGTCGAGCGAGATGATGCGCTTGTTCTTGAGCGATTCCGGCACGTCGCCGCGCACGATGCGCTGCGCGAGACCCTCGACGATCGCGGTCTTGCCGACGCCCGGCTCGCCGATGAGCACCGGGTTGT
>CAZZUZ010000079.1:0-9568 GCA_964657315.1 Vulcanimicrobiota bacterium | reverse complement strand
CCCGGGTCGTATGCGGGCGGCTCCGGCGCTACGTCGTCCGGGCGCGCGAGCGGTGCGGGCGGCAGATTCGCGACGATCGAGCGCACGAGCGCGAGCGCGTGTTCGTCGTCGACGGCGAAGTGATCGGCGACGCCGCTGATTCGCGTGTGCACGTCCGCGCCGCCGAGCTCGTCGGCGGTGACGACCTCGCCCGTCGCCGCGCGCACGAGCGGCGGCCCTCCGAGGAAGATCGTGCCGTAGCCTTCGACGATGATGGTCTCGTCGGACATTGCGGGCACGTACGCGCCGCCCGCCGTGCACGAACCCATCACGGCCGCGATCTGCGGAATGCGTTCGCTCGACATGCGCGCTTGGTTGAAGAAGATGCGTCCGAAATGATCGCGGTCGGGAAAGACCTCGTCCTGCCGTGGCAAGAACGCGCCACCCGAGTCGACGAGGTAGATGCACGGCAGATGATTTTGCTGCGCGATCTCTTGCGCGCGCAGATGCTTTTTCACCGTCAGCGGGTAGTACGTGCCGCCTTTGACGGTCGCGTCGTTCGCGATGACCACACAGTGGCGGCCTTCGACGATCGCGATGCCCGAGACCATCCCGGCGGCCGGAACGTCGTCCTTGCCGTACACGCCGTCGGCGGCGAGCGGCGAGAATTCGAGAAACGGCGTTAGCGGGTCGCAAAGGCGGTCGACGCGTTCGCGCGCGGTGAGTTTGCCGCGCGAACGATGCTTGGCGGTCGCATCCGGACCGCCGCCGAGGCGAACGCGCGCGAGGCGCTCGCGAAGATCGCTCACCGACCCGCGCATCGCATCGGCGTTGACGAGAAAGTCGGCCGAACGCGTATCGACGCGCGATTCCAAACGACGCATCGCTCGTGCTTCTCTCACCCCTGTGGCGGTCCTAGCCGCACGAGCGGCGGGATACGCGAGCGCGGTACGGTAGCGGGGCACAGACTAAGCCGAGGTTAGAGTTGGCGGCGAAACCGTGCGTAGAAAGCTGAGTCCGCGTATGATCGTCCCATGACCGGCAGCGCTCCATCGTTCCGTCCCGCGGGCGTCCTCCTATCCGATCCGCTCTCACCCTCTAACGGCGCGTGGAACACGAAGCTCGCGGCGCATCTCGCGCGCCGCGCGGGGTTCGGTGGATCGCCGGCCGAGATCGCGCGCCTCTCCGAGATGACGCTCGACGGCGCGGTCGACTCCTTCGTCCGCTTCCCGTCGACCGACAAGCTCGTCGCCGCACCGCCACTGGTCGACGATGAGGAGCAGCGCCGCATGCAACTGCTCGCGGCGCGCGAAGCCAACGGCGGCCGGCAGCGTATCTTCGCGCGCGGCGCCCTCAGCGACGATCAACGGATGGAACTGCGGCAGATGCGCCGCGAGCAAAATGCGGACGATATCGCCTGGTGGATGACGCGCATGCTGCAGACGCCCGCGCCGCTGCAAGAGAAGATGACGGTCTACCTCCACGGTCACTTCGCGACGGCAGGGAACACAAAGGGCATCTACGGCACCGACATCACCGATCAAAACCAGCTATTCCGCAAATACGCGCTCGGGAATTGGCAAGAATTGACGCACTACGTCGCGCGCGACCGTGCGATGCTCAAATGGCTCGACAACGCGGCGAGCAAGAAAGACCATCCCAACGAGAATTTCGCGCGCGAACTCATGGAGCTCTTCACGCTCGGGATCGGCAACTACACCGAAGCCGACGTGCGCGAGAGCGCGCGCGCGTTCACCGGCTATACGTTCTCGCGACGCACCAACGAGTTCGTCTTCGACCGGAACGATCACGACGACGGGCAGAAGACGTTCCTCGGACAGACCGGCAACTTCGACGGCGATGCCGTCATCGACATCATCTTTTCGCAGCGTGCCGCAACCACGTATTTCTCGAAACGGTTGCTCGAGTTCTTCGTCTACACCGATCCCGAGCCGGAACTGGTCAACGCGTTCGCGGTGCTCATACGCAAGAACAAGTTCGAGATGGCGCCCGTGATGTCGACGCTCTTCCGTTCGAACGTGTTCTATTCCGACCGGGCGTATCGCGCGCTCGTGAAGAGTCCGATCGAGTTCGTCGTCGGTTCGTACCGGCTCTTCGGCGTCACGGATTTTCCGGTGACGATGATTCCCGTGATGCAACGCATGGGGCAGGTGCCGTTCCATCCACCGAACGTCAAGGGCTGGGACGGGGGCGCGTCGTGGCTCAACACGCAGACCGTGCTCGCGCGTGAGAATTTCGCGAGCACGCTGATGGCGATGCCGGCGGCCGGGATGGGGCAGAGCACCTTCTTGCTAGACGGCCTGCCGCCGAGCGCGCACGCCGCCGCCGAGAAGATCGTCGGGACGATCTTGCAAGGCGACGTCAGTCCTAAGTCGATGGCCGACCTCGTCGCCTACATCGACGGCAAAGGCACGTCGGCCGACGGTACGCTCTCGGGCGAAAACGTCGACGAACGCATGCGCGGCGCCGCGTACCTCACGATGGCCATGCCCGCGTACCAACTGAGTTAAGGATCGCACCTCTATGAATCGTCAACGCTTTCTCATCGGGTCGCTCGCGGGGCTCGCGGTCGCGACGAACGTCGATACTCTTTTCGGCACGGCGCTCGCGCAGCCGATCTTGCCGGGGTTGCCGGGCTCGACCGACGAGCGCGTTCTCGTCGTCGTGAATCTGCAGGGCGGCAACGACGGGCTCAACACCGTCGTGCCGCACGGTATGTCGCAATACTACAAATATCGGCCGTCGCTCGGCATCGCGCCGAACGACGTGCTCGCGATCGACAAGAACGTCGGCCTCAACCCCGCGATGAAGTCGCTCAAAGCGATGTACGACGCGGGCAACGTCGCGATCGTACAGGGCGCAGGCTATCCGAGCCCCGACCACTCGCATTTCCGCTCGACCGAGATCTGGCAAACCGCGGAGCCCGAGCATTACTTGAGCACCGGCTGGGTCGGGCGTTTCCTCGACGTCGCCGACATGCCGAGCGACAACCTCTTCAACGCCGTGGCCCTCTCGCCGGTGCTGCCGGCCGTCATGGTCGGGCGCAAAGTCGACGTCCCGGCGATCTCCGCGATCCGCGGCTACGGGCTCTCGTCCGACCGCAACGCGGCGCAGCGCGGCGCGTTCGCATCGCTCGTGCAGGACGATCGCGTGCCGTTCAACTCGCCGTACCTGGGCACGGTCGCGACGATCGAAGATCACGCGCAGCGCGGATCCGAGGAACTGCCCAAGCTCATCGCCGGCTACAAGACCGATGCGTCCTATCCCGCGACCCCGATCGGCCGCAGCCTCGCGCTCGCGGCGCAGATCGTGGGCAGCCGGCTCGGCACCCGCGTCATTTACGTGCAGCACGGCTCGTTCGACACGCACGCCTCCCAGAAGCAAACCCAAGACCGCTTGCTCGGCGAACTCTCCGACGCGATGAAGGCGTTCTATGACGACCTCGGCGCCCACGGCAACGACAAGCGCACGCTTACCATGACGTTCTCGGAATTCGGCCGTCGCGTGGCGGAGAACGCGAGCCGCGGCACCGATCACGGCGAGGCAGCTCCGATGTTCATCGTGGGCGGCGGCATCAAGGGCGGCCTCTACGGCGACCATCCTTCGCTCGACGTGCTCGACAATGGCGACGTGAAATATACGACCGATTTCCGTAGCGTCTATGCGACGATCATCGAAAAATGGTTCGGCCGTCAGACCTCGGGCGTCATCGCCGGGACCTATCCGACCCTGGGGATGCTTGCCTAAAGGTCTCGCATCGAACGGACGGAGTACGCTCGCCTTTAAAGAAGATACGCAGATATGGGGAAAAATTTTTCCCCGGTTACGTGTCGATGGGTAAACTTTACTGGATGAAAAACGTGATTGACGGCTCGGCACCATCATCTGAAGGCGACGAGGGCCGTTCGGCCGATTCCGCAGACGCTCCCGGACACCATCGCTCCGACGCAGGTCTGCCTCCTCGAGGCACCCCGAAGAATTACCTCATGGCATGGCTGCTGGTCATGCTCAAGGATCTCAACCTCCACGGTTACGAGATCATGAAGGCGCTCAAAGAGAATTTTGCCGTGGTCTCCGATCCCGGCACCGTCTATCGCGCGCTTCGCCAACTCGAACGCGACGGCTACATCACCTCCTGGTGGGACCCGAAAGAGCAAGGTCCGGCGCGCCGCATCTACACGCTCACGCCCGGCGGAAAAGAGGCGCTAGCGCTTTGGTCGTCGGCGCTCGAGCAGTATCGTAGTAATCTGGACTCATTCTTCAGCCTGTACACCGGTACGTGGATGAAGCCGCGTCACAGCGCCAAGCGCGAAGAGGAGCGAAAAGATGTCAGTAACTAACGGCGAGTCCGAAGGCTACGCCGAAATCGCCGGCGATGCGTTCGGCACGATCGTCGATGCGATCGAAGCGCGCAACGCGCGCCGCATCGAGTACGTCCGTACCGTCTGGGGCATCTTCGCACGCCCGTTTTCGTCGACGGCGCTCGACGTCGTGCTTTCGGAGAACGCGATCCGCACCTCGGCCTTGGTGTCCGTGAGCCTCGATGCGGCCGGCGAGAACAACCGCGCGGCGGCGGATTTCGCCCGCGAAGCCGGACGCTTTATCGCGAACGTCAACGAGAGCTACGTGAATTCGCTGCGCGGCGTGGCCGAGACGACGGTCTCGAACCTGAACTTCGTCAAAAATGCCGCGGCCCGCATGCAGTCGCAAGAGTTGCAAGTCCCTCACTTCAACTGATCCTTGCCGCATAGACGGCGGCGATTTTGGGAAGAGCACACGTGCTTGCGATTTTCGCGGGCACGTTCTCTTTTCTCCAGGAGCCATCTTCGTGCAAGTCGCGGACCCCGTCCATTCGTCGTCGACCAATCTTCCGGTCGGCGAAGGCCAGCCCTATCCGCTCGGAGCGACATGGACGGGCCAAGGCGTCAACTTCGCGCTCTTCTCGGCGAACGCGACCAAAGTCGAAGTGTGCCTCTTCAACGCTGAGGGCCACGAATATCAGCGCGTCGTTCTGCCCGAGTACACCGACGAGATTTGGCACGGCTGGGTTGGCGAGGTCGGGCCCGGCACGATTTACGGCTATCGCGTCTACGGGCCTTACGATCCCGAAAACGGCCACCGCTTCAATCACAATAAATTGCTGCTCGACCCGTACGCCCGCGCGCACGTCGGCGAGATCACGTGGAACGACGCGTGCTTCGGCTACACGATCGGACATCCCGACGGCGATCTGAGCTTCGACGAGCGCGACAGCGCGCCGTTCGTGCCCAAATGCGTCGTCGTCGATCCGAACTTCGATTGGCAGGGGCAGGCGGGCCAGCTCGCCGTCCCGCGCGACAACACGATCACGTACGAATTGCACGTCAAGGGCTTCACGAAACAGCGCAAGGACATCGCCGAAGACGTTCGCGGCACGTACGCCGGTCTCGGCTCGGCGCCCGTCGTCGACTACATGCGGCGGCTCCGCGTTACCTCGATCGAACTCTTGCCCGTGCATACGTTCGTCAACGACAGCATGCTGCTCGATCGCGGCCTGACCAATTATTGGGGCTACAACACGATCGGCTTTTTCGCGCCGGATCCGCGCTACTCGGCCAATCACGCGCGCGTTCTCGCCGAGTTCAAGGAGATGGTTTCGAGCTTGCACGGTGCCGGCCTCGAAGTCATTCTCGACGTCGTCTACAACCACACGGCCGAAGGCAACGAACTCGGGCCGACGCTTTCGTTCAAAGGCATCGACAACGCGTCGTACTACTCGCTCATGCCCGATCAAAAGCGGTATTACATCAACGACACGGGCACGGGCAACACGTTCAACGTCTACAATCGGCGCGTAACGCAGCTCGTGCTCGACAGCCTGCGGTACTGGGTGCAGGAGATGCACGTCGACGGTTTCCGCTTCGATCTCGGTACGATTCTCGCGCGTTCGCCCGAAGGCTTCAGCACCGACAGCTCGTTTCTGATCGCGTGCGATCAGGATCCGGTGCTCAGCAAAATCAAGCTGATCGCGGAACCGTGGGACTGCGGTCCGGGCGGCTATCAGGTCGGCGCGTTTCCGCCGGGCTGGGACGAATGGAACGACGCGTTCCGCGACACGGTGCGCGAATTCTGGAAAGGCGATGCGCCGGCGTCGAAGCTCGCGCATCGGCTCACCGCGTCGGGCGACCTTTTCAACAAGCACGGCCGCAAGCCGTACGCGAGCGTCAACTTCGTCACCGCGCACGACGGCTTCACGCTCAACGACCTCGTCAGTTACGACGAGAAGCACAACGAAGCCAACGGCGAAGGCAACAACGACGGCAGTTCCAACAACATTTCGTGGAATTGCGGCGCCGAGGGTCCGACCGACGACGAGGCGATCAACACGTTGCGCGGCCGGCAGATGCGCAACTTTCTCGCGACGCTATTCTTTTCGCAAGGCACGCCCATGATGCTTGCGGGCGACGAGTTCGCGCGTACGCAGCACGGCAACAACAACGTCTACGCCCAAGACAATCCGATCTCGTGGATCGATTGGGACATCAAAGACAGCGGCAACGAGCAAATCGCTTTCGTGCAGAAGCTCGCGGCCCTGCGCCACCAGTATCCGATCTTGCGCCGTTCGCGTTTCCTCACCGGCGAATACGACGAAGAGTACGACGTCAAAGACGTTTCGTGGATCGGCACCAACGGCGCCGAGATGAGCGACGAAGAGTGGAACGACCCGAACACGCGTTGCTTCGGCATGCTCGTCGACGGCCGCGCACAGCCCACCGGCATTCGCAAACTCGGCATCGAAGCGACCTTGCTCATCGTCTTCAATGCGTACTACGATCTCGTCAACTTCACGCTGCCCAAAGCCACCGGCAGCGACACGTGGGAGTTGCTCGTCGACACGAACATCCCGGACAGCAAGATGGAGACCGCGTTCAAAACCGGCGGAACCTACGGCGTGACGGGGCGCTCTCTGCTGCTCTTCAAACTCGTAACCGGCGAGGCGCCCAGCACGAACTAATCTGGAGCGGTGGTTGGAGAACGACTGCCGGCCGCCTTGGACGAGAGGCTTCGCACCTTGCGCAAAGCCTCGGCCCGGGTGGTGAGGGCGCCTGGAAACCGCGCGCAGAACCGGTTACGACGATGATTACGGCTCGGTTTTTGGGCACTGCGGGTGCCCGCTTCATGGTCGCTAAGCAGATTCGCGCATCGGGCGGAATCTGGCTCGAATTTTCGGGCCAGAGCGGCTCGACGCAGATTCATGTCGATCCGGGGCCGGGTGCGCTCGTGCGCGCGACCTCGGCCGTGCCGCCGTGCGACCCGACGAAACTGGACGCGATCGTGCTCTCGCACAAGCATCTCGATCACTCGGGCGACATCAACGTGATGATCGAGGCGATGACGGTCGGGGGCTTCCGGCCGCGCGGCGCATTGCTCGCGCCGGTCGACGCGTACGAAGGCGAACCCGTCATCTTTCCTTATGCGGCGAAGTTCGTCCCCGTCAAGCACGTGCTCGAAGAGAAGTCCGGGCCGTATCTCGTCAACGACGTCGAGATCCGCACGTCGATCGCGCACCTGCACGGCGTGCTCACCTACGGTCTGCATTTCGCGTTCGAAGGCAAGACGTTTTCGTACATGCCCTGCGGCCGCTTCTTCGAAGGGCTCGCCGAAGATTATGCCGCGCACCAACCCGACGTGCTCGTCATCAACGTGCTGCGCTATCGCGACACCATGAAAGTCGACCACCTCAACTTCGACGAGTGCAAATTCGTGCTCGAGACCGTGCGGCCGAAGGTCGCGGTCATGACGCACTTCAGCACGCGCATGCTCGAAGCCGGCGTCGACCGGCTCGCGATCGAACTCGAAGACGAACTCGGCATTCGCGTCTTCGCGGCGCACGACGGCTGGACGCTCGACGCGACCAACGAGATCGAGGCTGCGGCCGCATTCGCTTGAGCGTACTCGAAGTCGAGGTCGTCGAGCCCGAAAAGACGCGGGCGTTTCGCGCCGAGCACACGCGCGAGGCACTGTCGACGCAGTGGAATTTCCGCATCGTCTGGCACGAGCAGCGGCATGAAATCGCCGCGCTGCGTGACGGCGCGGTCGTCGGCGTGCTGGGATTGCGCATTGCGGCCTCGCTCGCGCACGTCGACTCGCTCGTCGTGGAACCGCAGTCGCGTCGCAGCGGCATCGGCAGGGCGCTGCTCGCACGTGCGGAAGATCTCGGCAAGTATTACAACGCGCACAAAGTCACGCTCGAAGCGCCGGCCGCTTCGGCCGCGTCGGCTTTTTTCGAAGCTTGCGGCTACAAGGTCGAGGCCGTACTTCCGCAGCACACGTGGAAGCTCGACGTCGCCGTCATGCGTAAGTTTCTGCTATAGTGCCCGGGCGTCCCTCGACTACGCGCCTGCGGCGCTCCGTTCGGGACGAACGACTCTTAGCGGCGGTAGGCGGGGGGCGGAAAGCTGCGAAATTTTTCGGTGCGGCGGGGCCGTTCGGAGAAGAACGGGCGGCGTACCGGGGTGCCGGAGAATCCCGGCCGTTCGAGCGTGCTGGTGGGATGTTGCCATTCGGGCGGCATGCTTCGCGAGCGCAGCGATCCGTCGTAGAGAAACACGTTGCCCGATTCGGACGCCGCGGTGACGAGCGGTCCGCCGCCGCCGACGATCGCGTGCGTTTCGGTGCCCGCGCCTTGGACGTTCGCGTGTGCGAGAAAGCTCGCGTACACGCGGCCCGATCCGGAGTGGGCCGAGAGTTCGGCTGCGGTCTCGGAGCCGATGGCCACGTCGCCGCGCTGCGATTCGAACCGCGCGAGTCCGGGCTGGAAGCTACCGCCGTCGTAGACGATCGAACCGCCGATCGCGGTCGTTTCGATCTGATGCACGACGCAGCGCTCGTAGGCAATGTTGCCTTCGAGCGAACGCGTGCGAATGCGATCGAAGGTCGAGTCGTTCACGACGATCGCGCCGCGGTTGCTCTGTAGGAACGCGGTGCCGCCCGAATTTTCCACGGACAGCCGGCCGAACGTGGTGTAACCGACGAGCGTGCCGCCGCGATAGCCGCGAACGTCGAGCGTGCCGGCGCGCGCGATGGCAAACACCAGCGGCGAGTCGCTCGGAATCGTGACGGTCACGGGACCGACGTCGCTGCCTTCGCTGCGGATCAGAACGACGTCGCGCGGGCCGGCCGGGAGGGGCCCCGGAACGAAGCTTTCGGCAGGCAAAAACGTGTTGCTCTCGACTTTTCCGGCCGCCGCCATCGGTAGCGAACCGAACGCCGAGCCGCGGAATTGCCGCCGCGTCACGACGACCGACGGATCGGCATCGACCTGAACCGTTTGCCGATCCCAGGTCCGCACGACGACCGGGCCCTGCTTGATGTTGATGCGCACGACGGGCGCCGCGCTCACGTCGATCGTGCTGATGTCGGCGCGTGCGGGGGCCGCGGCCGAACCGAGTACGGTCGCCGTGAGGATCCCCAGAATTACGGCAATGCGGAGCCGGCGCGCCCGAGCAAGCACGTCTCCAATGGTACCGGTACGGCCGCGGGGGTTCATGAACGGGGGGTGAGGGTTGGCTCGGAGAGCGCCGGTAGC
>CAZZUZ010000078.1:0-9614 GCA_964657315.1 Vulcanimicrobiota bacterium | reverse complement strand
ATTTTTGTTGCCGCGTCGCCGCGGAACTTCGCGATCGGCGAGTTTTCGTCGAGCGGCCGCAGCAGCTCGATCACGGAATCGCCGCAAGCGATTCCGACCGCCTCGATGCCCTGGTCGGCGACGATCTCGCGATAGAGTTGCGAGAATCCGAGCGACTTCGTATAGAGTTCGATCGTCGCTTCGAGGTCCGCGACGACGATCGCGACGTGATCGATGCTCCAGCCGTTCATGCGATCGCCTCCGCGACGTGCTTGCCGAAGACCGCGCGCAGTTCGTCGCAGATCTCGCCGAGCGTCGCGCCCGCGTCGACCGCCTCGACGAAATGGGGCATGAGATTGTCGGTGCCTTCCGCGGCCGTACGCACGGCCGCCAGGCGCTGCGCGACCGTCGTCGCGTCGCGCTCGGCGCGGTAGCGCTGCAGCCGCGCGACCTGATCGCGCTCGACCGCTGCGTCGATCTTCTGAAGATCCATCTGCGGGCCGTCCGAACTCTCCGCGAATTTGTTGACGCCGACGACGACCGCATCGCCGCGTTCGATCGCCTGTTGCGCGCGATAGGACGAGTCGGCGATGCGCGCGCCCATCCATCCGTTCGCAATCGCTTCGACGCTCCCGCCGATACCGTCGACCTCGTCGATCAGCTCGCGCGCGCCTTCGATCATCTGCGTCGTGAGCGCTTCGACGTAGTACGAACCGGCGAGCGGATCGGTCACGTTCGTCACACCGCTCTCGTAGGCAATGATTTGTTGGGTCCGCAGGGCCAGACGTGCCGACTCGGCGGTCGGCAGCGCGAGCGCTTCGTCTTTTCCGTTGGTGTGCAGCGACTGCGTGCCGCCCAAGACCGCGGCGAGCGCCTGCAGGGTCACGCGCACGACGTTATTGTCCGGTTCTTGTGCGGTCAGCGTCGAGCCGCCCGTCTGGGTGTGGAAGCGCAGCATCTGCGAACGCGGATCTTTCGACCCGAATTCGTCGCGCACGATGTGCGACCAAAGAAAGCGGGCGGCGCGAAACTTCGCGACTTCTTCGAAGAGATCGTTGTGCGCGTTCCAGAAGAACGAGATGCGCGGCGCGATCGTGTCGATGTCGAGCCCGGCCTCGCGCGCGGCGCGCAGATACGCCTTCGCGTTGGAGAGCGTGAACGCGATCTCTTCGAGCGCGGTCGAACCCGCTTCGCGAATGTGATAGCCCGAGATCGAGATCGTGTTCCACTGCGGCACTTCGGTCGCGCAGTATGCCATTACGTCGGTCACGAGCCGCATCGACGGTTTGGGCGGAAAGATGTACGTGCCGCGCGCGACGTATTCTTTGAGCACGTCGTTTTGGATCGTGCCGCCGAGTTTGTCGAACGCAATCCCGCGCCGACGCGCGACTGCGAGGACCATCGAGAGCAGGATCGACGCCGGAGCGTTGATCGTCATCGAGACCGTGACGCTGTCGAGCGGGATTCGATCGAAAAGCGTCTCCATGTCGCGCACGTGATCGATCGCGACGCCGACCTTGCCCACTTCGCCGCGCGCGACCGGAGCATCGGAATCGTATCCGAGTTGCGTCGGCAGATCGAATGCGACGGAAAGCCCCGTCGTTCCGCGCTCCAAGAGGTAGCGGTAGCGGGCGTTCGATTCCGCTGCGGTCGCGAAGCCCGCATATTGGCGCATCGTCCAAAAACGCGAACGGTAGCCGTCGGCCCGCAGCGCTCGCTTGAAGGGAAACGCACCCGGAGCTTCGTCGCCGGCGACGCCTCTCGCGGCGTCGAGATCCGACTGTGTGTAGTATTGTTTGAGTGCTATGCCGCTGGCATTCGCACGCTCGTTGCCGGCCGGCTGTCCGTTCGTCGCCATTGCCGTCACATTCTTATCGCGCGAGCATCGGCCCCCTGGAGGCACGGCTCGCACCCGTAGCGTAAGGCTGCCTTACATGTCGAAACCGGTGGGTATCGATATCGCGCTCCCCGCGCGACCCGAGAGTTCATCGCAATTGCGGCGGGCTCTACGCACCTATCTGGAATCGATTCTCGAAGCGACCCGCGTCGACGACGTCGTGCTCGCCGCGGGCGAAGCGGCCGGCAACGCCATCGAGCACGCGTATCGCGACTGCAACGGGCTCATTACGCTGCGCGCCGCGGTCGTCGACGGGCAGTTGATCATCGAAGTGCGCGATAGCGGGAAATGGCGACTCGACGGCGATCCCGAGCGCGGTCGCGGTCTCGGGATCATGCGCGCGCTCGTCGATAAGGTCTCGATCGAGAGCACGCACGTCGGCACGAACGTGCGCCTACAAGTCGCGCTGTAGCGGTCTCTGCCGGGCGGCGATGACGAAAACGATGGTCAGCGCGGCATTGAGCGGAATCGGTCCCACGGTCTTCGCCGTGCCGGCGACTTGACCGATCGCGATCGTGTACGCGACGAGCGCTCCGGCGAAGAACTGATCGAGGGCGACGAGCCAGAGCATCGGCCGGAAGCGTTCGAGATCGCGCAACAGTAGCGCGTACACGAGCGCGACGACGAGAAACTCGCCGCCCGCGATCGTGGTGAGCGCCGGGTCCTTGACCGGAAAGTCGAGCAGCGGCCCGAGTAAGGGTTGGAAGAAGATGGAGAGGATTGCGACGCCCGCGTCGACCGCGCATCCGATGACGAGCCCGGCTCGAACGATCCGGTCGAAGATCAAGCGAGTGTGACGATGGGCGCGTTCGCTTCGAGCGTAGCGCCCTTGGCGGCGTGAACCTTCGCGATCGTGCCGGCGCGATGGACGCGGATCTCGTTCATCATCTTCATCGCCTCGATGACCGCGACGACTTGGCCGTCGGCGACTTCGTCGCCCTCTTTGACCTGGACTTCGACGACCACGCCGTGCATCGGCGCGACGACGTCGTTGCCGCTTGCCGCACGTGCGCTCTTCTTATCGGCCGAGCCTTTTCGCGGAACCGTTTTCGACGTTTCGCCGGCCGCCGCGCGCGCGATCGGCGGCGCGTCGATCATCCGTACGGAAAAGAGTTTTCCATTGACTTCGACCCGCACGACGTCGCTTTGCGAGACCGCGGCATCGGCCTCCGCTGCCGGTGCGCCTTGCGCCGCGGCCGCAGGCTTCCACTGCGCGGCGAACGCTTCGAGCGTGGCGGTGCCGTAAGAACCGTCGACGACGTCGGGCGAGTCGTTGAGTGCGTGCAGAAATTCGAGCGTCGTCGGAACGCCCGTAATCTTGTAATCGTCGATCGCGCGATCCAAACGCGCCTGCGCTTTCGCGCGCGTCGGCGCCCAAACGATCAACTTCGACACCATCGAATCGTAGTCGGCTGAAATAGTGGTACCGGCCACGGTCGCGGCGTCGACGCGCACGCCGAAGCCGGCGGGCTCGCGATAGCCAACGATCGTTCCGGGAGCGGGGCGAAAGTTCTGCGCCGGATCTTCTGCGTTGACGCGAATTTCGATCGCGTGGCCGTTGAAGGCAATCGCGCTCTGGTCGTAGCCGAGCGGCTCGCCCGCAGCGACGCGGATCTGTTCCGCAACGAGGTCGATGCCGCTGATCATCTCGCTGATCGTGTGCTCGACTTGGATGCGCGTGTTCATCTCCAAGAAGAAGAACTCGTCGCCGGAGACGAGCGTTTCGATCGTTCCGACGCTATCGTAATCGATCGCTTGCGCCGCGCGTATGCCGGCTTCGCGCAACGCCGCACGCACTTTGTCGGACACGTGCGCGGGCGCTTCTTCGTAGAGCTTCTGATGGCGCCGCTGCAGCGAACAGTCGCGCTCGCCGACGTGGACGACGTTGCCGTGTTTATCCGCGAGGATCTGCAGTTCGACGTGCTTGGGATTTTCGAGATAGCGTTCCGCGTACACGATCGGATTCTTGAAGTACGCTTCGGCTTCGCGAACGGCCGTCGTGAACGCGCCCGCGATCTCTTCGCGCGTACGCGCGACCTTGAGCCCTTTGCCGCCGCCGCCACCCGATGCTTTGAGCGCGAGCGGCAGGCCGTACTCCTCGGCCGCGCGCTCGGCGTCGGCCACGCTCTCGAGCGGCTTGGTCGCGCCCGGAACGATCGGCACGCCCGCCTCGACCATCGCTTGACGCGAACGGATCTTGTCGCCCATCGCGTCGATGGCACCTGGATGCGGGCCGACCCACGTCACACCGGCGGCGATGACCGCGCGTGCGAAGCCCGCATTTTCGGCGAGAAACCCGTACCCCGGATGCACGGCGTCGGCGCCGGACGACTTCGCGACTTCGAGCAGTTTATCGACGTTCAAGTAGCTTTGCGACGGTGCTGCGGGCCCGAGCAGATAGGCTTCGTCGGCGTACGCGACGTGCAGCGCCCCGCGATCCGGCTCGGAGTAGACCGCGACCGTCGCGAGGCCGAGTTCTTTGGCCGAACGCATGACGCGCAGTGCGATCTCGCCGCGATTGGCGATCAGGAGTTTCTTCAACGCAATGCTCCGCTGGAATAATCTCGGCCGGCCATGCGCCAGCGCGAGGTCGGTCGTTCGTCGGCAACCGCAGCCGGTCTCGCAAACGCGAGCGCTGCAAGAATCGCCGCGATTTCATCGGGAGTTGCGGCGGGCGCGATCTTCACTTCGCCACGGCTTCCGGGTACATGCCCATCGCGTGGTACCCGCTGTCGACGAAGTGAACGTCCGCGGTGATCGCGCGCGAGAGATTCGAGGCGAGATAGACGGCGGTCCGCCCGACGTCTTCGGGCGTCACATTGCGGCGCAGCGGCGCGGCGCCGGCCACTTTGTCGAGCATCTTTTTGAAGTCTTTGACCTGGCGCGAACTCGCGGTACTGATCGGGCCGGCCGAAATCGCGTTGACGCGAATGCCGCGATCGCCCAGATCGTACGCGAGGTAGCGAACGATCGACTCGAGCGCCGCCTTGACGATGCCGGCGATATTGTAGTTGGGCACGATCGACGTCGAACCGAAGTAGGTAATTGCCATGATGCTCGCGTCGTCGTTCAAATCGTCGACCAACGCGTTGACCAACGCGATCAGCGAATACGACGAGACGTCGGCAGCCAGCGCGAAGCCGGCGCGCGTCGTCGTGTAGACTTTCCCGACGAGATCTTCTTTGTTGACGAACGCGATCGAATGAACGAGGGCATCGAGCTTGCCATGATTGCTTCGAATGCTCGTCGCCAGCGCCGCGAGCGATTCGTCCGAGGAAACGTCGCACGGGTACGCCGAGCCGCCGAGTTCCGCCGCGAGCTTCTCGACCTCGCCCTGCACGCGATCGCCTTGATAGGTCAGCAACACCGTCGCGCCCGCAGCGTGCATCTCGCGAGCGATACCGGTCGCGATACTCCAGCGATTGGCAACACCGGTCACGAGCGCGATCTTTCCGTCCAAAATTCCCACGAGGTGATAAACGACCCCCGCCTCGCGCGACCCTTCAACGCTCTTGCCGCTCGAGCATTATGGAGAGATAGGGCGGTCGGATACGCACGCGAAGGAGGACCGGTGGCGCGAGACTCCGCGATCGAAAAGAATGACGACCCTGCTGGACATCGATGCGGTGCAGGTCGGTGAAACCCATTGGGCCGTTCGACGACTCGAGGCCGACGTTGCGGTCCCTGAGAGCGACGTTTCCGGATTGAAGGATGACGTCCGGTCGCTGCGGAGCGGGTTCGTGCGGATCGAGCGTCAGCTCGGGCGCGTCGAGACGCGTGTGGAAGCTCCGGAGGTTACTGGGTTGTGAAGCTGCCGTCGCTCGTATAGACGGGCGGGCACGTTTGCGTCGAGGCGTCGCGATAGACGACTTGGTAGAGCTGGTCGCTCTCGAGTTGCGAGTACGGCAGCGATTGAATTATCGGCGAACCCGTCGGCGCGGGTGACGGCTCGGCTGCGAGAAGACCGAGATCGAGATTGACCGCCGGGCCGGTCTGCGGAGAGAGAGAGACCTCGACGTCGACCGGCAGGGTGCGCTGGAGCACGAGTTGGCCGGGAGCGGTGGGCACGCCGGTCGCTCCGGGAGCCGGGATGAGAACGTCGTTGGCAACCTGCGCGATCGCCGGACACGCTTGAACCGGGTAGATGACGCTCGGCGCGCTCGGCGTCCCGCCATACGTGGGACTTAGGGGGTTCCGACCCGAGCAATGCGCGAGTGCTAGGCAGCTCGCAGCGATTGCGAATGAGTTGCTTCGAACGCTCGCAAAGTTCATCGCGGTCATTTAGCCCATATGAGTTAGTTCTCCCTTTGGCGTGCGATCGGCCTGCCGCACGCCGTTTCTCGAAGCGCGAGATCGCGAATCTGAAAGCGTAGCGTTCTGCCGCCCGGGTTTTTGTCGATCGGAGCGTTGCCGGTTTCCACCTCGATCGTTTCGGTTTTCTTCGCTGCGACGTCGAACGTAAAGCCGTAGCGCTGGTCTGAAGTCGCTCGGCGCTCGATCGTACGGCCCGCGCCGCGCACGGCGATCGTGGCCGGATATCGCGCGGTGCGAATCGCGAACCGGATCTCGACCTCGCGGGGTCGCTCGCTTCCGTTTATGATGGCGATGGTTCCGGCACGAGACGCCCAGCGGAAATTCGATGCGCCGTCGCGCTCGGGTGCGTAGAACGCGTCGGAAAATCGTAGTGCCGGCCCGGCAAAGTTGCCGTCGAGCACGTTCTCGAGCGGAACGGCGCCGCAATGCGAGGTCCAACTCGAAGCCCGTATGCCGCCGGAGTCGATGGAATACGTGCGCGCGGAGGTAACGAGTGCGAACGAATGACCGCCGACGATTTCGGTAGCTGCGATCGGACCCGCGGCGACGCGGCCGTCTGCAAATCCGCGAATCGACGCCAGCAGTACGTCTGCGTGAGGCGGCTTTGAAACGGGAAGCCTATCGACGTTCGCCGCAGTGACGCGCCTGCCGCCGTGCGCGTAGAAGAAGTAGCGCGCGTCCCAGCGGTCGCCGCCGAGTTGATTCTCCGCCGGGTACGCTGCGTCGGTGTAAACGACGTCGCCGTCGCGCACGTCCTCGAGGACGCCCGAGTCGAGTGCGTCGGGCACGATCGGCGTCCAGACGTAGTAGTGCGCGAGCGCCGCCCGATTCGCAGCGCAGGTTGCGCCGGTGCAGACGCCGAGTGCGAGCGAAGCGCCGGCTGCAAGCGCGGGCGTGCGCTTTGCGCCGATCCACGCGAGCGCGGCTCCCGCCGCGAGTGCGAGGCCGAAATACTCGAAATAGACCGGCGTATATGCCAGGCCCGGTCGCAGTTCGGCTTGCCAGCGGGGCGAGAGCGAGATCAGACTCGCCGAAGCCGCGACGGCGAGCAGCGCGATAGCAATAAGTGGCGCGACGCCGATGCGGGACGAACTGCGTTCGCGTCGTAGAATCGCGAACGCGAGCCCGGCCGTCACGGCGGTCGAGAGCACCGTCGGGATCGTCGTGAACAGCGCCGGAAGCCGCGGCATAAATCGATCCGGATCGAAGAGCGCATAGCTCAGCGGCAGCGCGCCCAACGTCTGCAGCGCGAACGTCTCCGCGACTTTGCCGGGTTCCGCGTGTACGGCGTACGGGCTCGTCGCCGGAACCGCGACGTGCGTGCGAATGGCGATCGCCACCGCGCTGAGCGCGAGCGGCACGCAAGCGAACGCGATGCTCGCCGTTACGGCTCGACGTGCGGGTGTGCCGCCGCTCCAAACCAGCACGACGATCACGGCGACGTACGCGTAGGTCGCTTCGTACGTGAGCGCCGCGCACAGATAGCAGACGACGCACGCCGCCATCGTGCCGGCACTCGGCCGGCGCCGATCGGCGAGGATGCACGCCGTGGCCAGCAGCGAAAACTCGAGCGCGAGCTGCATGTGCAGCGAAAACTGCACGATCGCGTCGTGAAAGAAGCGAATCTGCAAGAGCGCGCAGAGCGAGACCAGGCTCGGCAGCGCGCACGCCGGGGCGCAGATACGGACGACTCGATAGAACGTGTACGCGTTGCAGAGAATCGCGAGCAGGACCAGCGTCTTGAGGGCGAAGACGCCGTGAACGACGTGAAAGTCGAAGAGCAGCAGCAGCGGATAGACGGGGTAGAAGCGGCCGACCGAGATATTCGTCGCGTCGAAGAGTTTGCCGTCCGCGGCGGCGAGCGAGAGGTGTTCGTAGCCGCGCCAACCGTCGAGATAGGCGTTGAACGTATCGTCGCCCAGATACGGCATCTGCAGCGTCGGCGAGAGTTCGAACGCGAGCAATGCGAGAACGGTAAGAACGTACCACCGCTCTCGCCGTCGTGCGGGCGACTCGTTCAGAGCGGAATGTTGCCGTGCTTGCGCTTGGGACGCTCGACGCGCTTGTCGGCGAGCATGCGTAGCGCACGCGAGACGGCGCGGCGCGTCTTGCTCGCGTCGATCACGTCGTCGACGTAGCCGCGGCTCGCGGCGATATACGGGTTGGCGAAACGGCGCTCGTAATCGTCGACGAGCTCGCGCTCCTTGGCGACGGGATCGCTTGCGGCCGCGATGTCGCGGCGGAAAATCGTTTTGACCGCGCCCGCCGCGCCCATGACCGCGATCTCGGCCGTCGGCCATGCGATGTTGTAGTCGGCACGGATGTGCTTGGAGGCCATGACGTCGTACGCTCCGCCGTATGCCTTGCGCGTGATGATCGTGATCTTCGGAACCGTGGCTTCGGCGTATGCGTAGAGCAACTTCGCGCCATGCTTGATGATGCCGCCGTACTCTTGCACGAGGCCGGGCAGGAAGCCGGGCACGTCGACGAACGTGATCAGCGGGATGTTGAACGCGTCGCAAAAACGTACGAAGCGCGCGGCCTTACGCGACGAGTCGATGTCGAGCACGCCCGCGAGGAATTTCGGCTGATTGGCCACGACGCCGACCGTACTTCCGGCGACGCGGCCGAATCCGATCACGATGTTCTTCGCGAACAGATCGCCGATTTCGAAGAAGTCGCCGTCGTCGAGCACCGCGCGAATCGCGTCTTCGATGTCGTACGGCTTGTTGGGTGAGTCCGGGATCAGGTCTTCGAGTTCGGGGCAGAGCCGGTCGGGATCGTCTTCGCTCGGATAGCGCGGCGCGTCGTCGAGATTGTTCTGCGGCAAAAACGACAGCAGCCGTTTCGTCTGTTCGGTCATCTCGTCTTCGTCGGCCGCGATGAGGTCGGTGACCCCGCTCTTGGTCGCGTGAGTGTACGCGCCGCCGAGCTCTTCGAACGTCACGTCCTCGCCCGTCACCGTCTTGATGATCTCGGGGCCGGTGATGAACATCTGCGAGATTTTTTCGACCATGATCGTGAAATCGGTTATGGCCGGTGAATAGACCGCGCCGCCCGCGCACGGACCCGCGACGAGCGAGAGCTGCGGGATGACGCCGCTCGCCTGCGTGTTGCGCCAGAAGATCTCCGCGTATCCGCCGAGACTCTGCACGCCTTCTTGGATGCGCGCGCCGCCCGAATCGTTGATGCCGATCATCGGCGAGCCGGTCTTGACCGCGAGGTCCATGACCTTGCAGATCTTTTCGGCGAAGACTTCGCCGAGCGATCCGCCGAGCACCGTAAAATCTTGCGAGAAGAGGAAGACCTGACGGCCGTCGATCATCGCGCTTCCGGTCACGACGCCGTCGCCGAGAAACTCGCGATCGGCTAGGCCGAACGCGCTCGAGCGATGCACGGCGAACATGTCCAGCTCGACGAACGT
>CAZZUZ010000077.1:0-9719 GCA_964657315.1 Vulcanimicrobiota bacterium | reverse complement strand
ATTGCGAAAGAAAGCGCGCGTAAAACCGGCACGTCGAACCTCTGAAAAAAAATCGTTTGCGATGCGTCGCCGGCCGGATCCGTGGGCGGAACGCGCGGCCGACGCGCGCGCGTTCCGCCGCAAGCGGGTCTAGAGCGGGAGTTTGTATTCCAGCTTAGCGATGAGCTGCGCGAGACGGATGTTGTCCGGCGGGGGCACCGTGTCGGAGCAGCGGCATCCCGAGAGATTATAGTTGGTGATGTTGAAATCGAAGCTCTTGTTGATGATCTTCGTGAGGCTCAGGATCGTCGCGTTGTAGTATTCGGGCGTGGCTTCGTTGTGCCACAGGTTGATGATGCGCTGATAGCCGATCGTCGGGATCAGTGTCGGCGTCGGGACGATCGGGATCTTGGCCGTGATGCCGTACGGAAAGTAGAACTGGCTGCCCGTGTACTTGCCGAGACCGCCGAGATTGGGCGTCGCGTCGGGTTGCGTCGACGAGCGCGGAACGTACTTCGCGTCGGCGTTGACGATGAAGATCTGGCCGATGCGCGAGCGTGGACCGAACGCGTACGCGCCGCCGACGGCGTAGCCGTGCGAGTCGATCGAAGCGAGGTTCGAATGGCCGTTACACGCTTCTTGATTGAGGCAGAGGCCGGTGACGTCTTTGCGTTCCTGATCGAAGTAGAGCACGTGGCCATTGAGTCCGTGACCGAAATCGTGCGACAGACCGATCGTGTCTTCACGGTCGGCCAGCAAGCCGAAACGCAGCGCCACCTTGGGGGCCGTGGTGGTTACCTGTCCCAGCGCGTAGTCCAAATTGCTATGCGCGTAGTACAGATGCGTGCGCTTGTCGATTCTGAAATCGAGGCCGTAGTCCAACTGCAGCGTATTCGGGATCGGGTGGTCGGTCGTGTTGCCGACGACGGTGTAGCCCGCCGGATTCGGTCCGGCGGCATCGCCGGTGGTCGACATTTGATAGTTCGGCGCGACCGAGAGCGTGATGCGCTTGCCGAAGTCGTCGGCTCGTACGGATACTGCGGATGCGGCGAGAAGCGACACACCGAACGCTACGCCGGCTAACGCGAACGGAAGTATGGACCTAAAAGGCATGGAGTACAATCCTCGATTCATGTATTGCCTGGTTATGTGGGACGAGAGGTACGCGATGAGGGAGGGTCACAGGGTCAGCGCTCCGCCGGCGTTGCCGAGTTCCAGCATCGCCTGTTCCCGGCCGGCGGAGGGGACGATCTCCCCGGTGCGGTCGGAAATCTTTGAATAGCACGTTTCAACCATCTCGGGCGTCCGCTCGTTCTCCGCGAGGAACGTGCCGCGCGTGAGCGTGACGTACGAGCGTTCGAAGCTGCCGCCGCCGGCGCACAGGATCGTTTGCGTCGGCGCATTCTCTGACGCGAGGTAGAGCAGCCCGGCCGCGATCGTGCCGGGTTGGAGAATCGCCGCGGCCTCGGGCGGCAGGGCGCTCTCGGTCATCGCCGTGGTCGCCGTGGGCGCGAGCGCGTTGACGCGAATGTCGTACTTGGCTCCCTCCATCGCGAGCGTGTTGGAGAGACCGACGAGAGCCATCTTCGCCGCCGAATAGTTGGCTTGGCCGAAGCTGCCGAAGAGGCCGGAAGAAGACGTCGTCATGATGATGCGACCGTAGTTCTGCGCGCGCATGATTTCCCACACGGCCTTCGTGCAGTTGAACGCGCCCATGACGTGCACGTTCATGACGGTGAGAAAATCGTCATACTCCATTTTGCCGAAGCTCTTGTCGCGCAAGACGCCGGCGTTGTTGACGAGGATGTCGACCCGGCCGAAGGCCGACATCGCGCTCGCGACCATGGCCGAGACGGCCTCGCGATCGGTGACCGACGCCGTAACGTCGAGCGCCTTGCCGCCACCCGCCACGATCTCGGCCGCGACCGAATTCGCGCCGGACAGATCCGCGACGACCACCGCCGCTCCGCGTTTGGCCAGCGCCAGGGCGTGGCTGCGGCCCAGACCGTTGCCGCCTCCCGTGACGATCGCGACGCGATTTTCGAAATTCGACATCAATATCCTAAATACGATTTGCGGATGGATTCATTTTGGTTGAGTTCGTCGGCCGAGCCGGACACGGCGATGCGGCCCGTTTCCAGGACGTATGCGGTTGTGGCGGACGCGAGCGCGAGACGCGCGTTTTGCTCCGAGACCAAAATCGTGACGTTCTCTTCCTTGTTGATCTTCACGAGCAGCGCGAAGAGGTCGCGCACGATCAGCGGCGCGATGCCGAGCGACGGTTCGTCGAGCAACATCAGCCGCGGTTCGAGCATCAGCGCGCGGCCGATAGCAAGCATTTGCTGCTCGCCGCCGCTGAGGGTGCCGGCGGCCTGATTGATGCGTTCGCCGAGCTTGGGAAAATAGGAAACGACGCGGTCGAGCGACGATTTGATGCGCTTCGAGTTCTTTTTCGTGTACGCGCCGAGCGCGAGGTTCTCGCGAACCGTCAGCGCGGCGAGCGTGCCGCGGCCTTCCGGCACGTGGGCGATGCCGAGACGCGCGGAGGCTTCGGGCGAGTTGCCTCTGACCGGCATGCCGTCGAAGCGTATGGTGCCCGTCGTCGTCAGGCCGCCCGTGATCGCGCGGAACGTCGACGTCTTGCCCGCGCCGTTGGCGCCTAGGAGCGCGACGAACGCGCCGTCGTCGATCGCGAGGTCGATGCCGTGCAACACGGTCGTTTCGCCGTAGCGTCCGGTGAGGTTCTCGACCTCGAGCAGCACGCTCATGCCGTCCCCAAATACGCTTCGATGACGGCCGGATTGCTTTGAACGGCTCGCGGCGCGCCGTCGGCGAGTTTCTTGCCGGAGTCGAGCACGACGATATGGCTCGAAATACTCATGACCAATCCCATGTGATGTTCGACCATGAGGATCGTCGTACCGAAGTCGCGCACGAGCCGGCGGAAGGTCTCGCCGAGCCCGTCGACTTCGGTGTGGTTGAGTCCGGCCGCAGGCTCGTCGAGGAGCAGCAGGTCGGGCTTGGCCGCGAGCGCGCGCGCGAGTTCGACCGTCTTGCGCGTGCCGTACGGTAGGCCGAGGACGGGCGCGTCGGCGCGGTCGGTGAGGTGAAGGTAGTCGAGCAACTCGTGCGCCTCGCGCCGCGCCGTCGCCTCGTCGATGCGTTCTCGCGATCTGCGCGAGAGCCGCGAGTGGAAGCCGACGAGCACGTTCTCCATGACGGTCATGTGCGGGAAGAGCGCGACGTTCTGAAACGTGCGCGCGATGCGCCGTCCGGAGATCTGATGGGCGGCGACGCGTAAGAGATCGTCGCCCTCGAGCCGGACCGATCCCGACGTCGGCTGATACAGCCGCGTGATGCAATTGAAGCACGTGGTCTTGCCGGCGCCGTTGGGGCCGATGAGCCCCGTGATGCCGCCGCGTTCGACGTCGAACGACACGTCCGACAAGGCGCGGATTCCGCCGAACTGCATCGTCAGACTTCTGACGGCGAGGAACGGCGTCGCCGTCGAAGCGGCGTCGATCGAAGCGGTCACGCGTTATTTACGCGCGTCGATGACGGAGCCGACGGCATCCCACTTGTTGTCGTGGTAGCGCAGGGGCTGCAGCTCGCGAATCGTGTAGCGGTCGGACGGCGACGTCGTAACGGTGACGCCGGGCCACAAGAACGGATTCTTTTCGTTGAGATTGATCGCCGCGTTCATCACCTTGGCGCGCGTGAGGTCTTTGCCGGCTTTCTGCAAGGTGTCGACCATCGTGTAGGCGGCGGCCATGCCGTAGAGTACGAACGCGTTGTTGGGATCGAGGCCGTTTCCGTATTTATCGAGGACCTGACGATAGAGCTTCATTCCGGGCGTGCTCGCGAGCGACGCATTGGTCGGATCGATCGTGTACGCGTCGGACATGATGCCTTCGACCGCAGCGTCGCCGCCGGACTTGGCGGCCGCCGCCATCATCGTTTGGGCCGCGGAGATGTTGCTGAGGTAGGTGAGCGGCTTCCACGAGAGCTGGCCGCGCGCGACCATCGCTTGAATGGCGAACTTCGGCGTCGCCGCGATGACGAGCGTGTCCGCACCGCTACTTTGCAGCGTGGTCATCTGCGAGCGGACGTCGGGATCGCTGACTTCGTACGACGCCGTCTTGACGATCTGCGAAGCCTTCGAACCGAGTCCTTGCTTGAGGCCGATGTTGAAGTCGTTGCCGAGGTCGTCGTTCTGATAGAACACCGCGATTTTGGCGTTCGGCTTGTTCGCGAGGATGCTCTTGGCGAACACGATCGCTTCGGCTTCGTAGTCCGGATTGAACCCGACCGACCACGGGTATTTCGCGGATTCCTGGCCCCAGGCGTTGGCGCCCGACGAGATGAACAGCATCGGCACTTTGTTGTCATTGAGGTAGCTGCGGATCGCCATGTTCGGCGGCGTGCCGAGCGTGTTGAACATCGCGAAGACGTGGTCTTGCTCGACGAGCCCCTTTACGAGCTGAATCGTTTGCGCGGGATTGTACGCGTCGTCTTGATCTTTGTAGGTGATCTTTCGGCCGTAGACGCCGCCGTGATCGTTGACGTAAGCGAAGTAGGCGTTGATGCCTTTGCCGATGACGCCGTAGGCCGACGCGGGTCCGCTGTACGGATGCGTGCCGCCGATGAGGATTTCTGTTGCGGAAACGCCGGGGACGGCGTCGGCGGCGCGGGCCGCGGACATCGCACTCGTCGCGATTGCGGCAGAGGCGAGCAGCGCGAGCGAGAGTGACAAAGAACGGTTAACGAGCATACGTGACATCCTCTTGGGTGGGTTCTTTGGTTTTTGGACGGCTGAGCTTGGAGATGAGGGCTTGGAAGCCGCCCGCGAGGCCGCCGGGCATCGCGAGCATGACGACGATGAGCGCGACGCCGTAGATCAGCGAAGACGCGCCGGTGTTGATGTTTTGCGCCACCAGCGGGAGAAACTCGACGACGAATCCGCCGACGATCGCACCCCAGAAACTACCGAGGCCGCCGAGGACCGCACCGATGAGCAGCGTGATCGAGAGCAGCAACGCGTAGGTTTCCGGGCTGACGTAGGCGGTCGAATTCGCGATGAGCGATCCCGCGATGCCGGCGTATGCGGCGCTCCACGCGAACGCGACCGTCTTATAGACGGCGGGACTGATGCCGAAAGAAACCGCGGCGATTTCGTTATCGCGCAAGGCGCGCAGCGCGCGCCCGAGCCTGCCCTGCAGGGCGAACCACGTTGCGGCGAAGATGACGCCCGCGAGAATCCACGCTTCGTAGTAGAGCCAGCGCTCGGAGTCGAGAACGGTCGCGAGCGCACCGGGCGCGTGCGCGGTCGCGAACGTTATGCCTTGCGAACCGCCGGTGACGTCTTTGAAGCGTTTCAAAATCGGCGGCACGGACACCGCGAGTGCGAACGTCGCGAGCGCCAGATATGCGCCCGAAAGCCGCAGGGCGACGATGCCGACGAACGCACCGAATGCGGCCGATGCGATCGCGGAAATCACGATCGCGACTTCGGGCGGCAGGCCCATCTTCGAGACGGCGATCGCGACCGCGTAGCCGCCGATCGCCATGAATGCGCCGTGGCCGAGCGAGATCTGCCCGTTGTATCCGGTGAGGATGACGAGCCCGAGTATCGCGATGGCGTACGCGCCCGCATACGCCATTTCGAACGCAAAAAATTGCGGCGTCACCCACGGCAGGATCGTGAGTGCGACGGCGGCGACGGCGAACGCGATGAGGTTGTTCCGCGGTACGCGCGGCAAACTAGACTCGCTTCATGACGGTGCGTCCGAAGAGACCGGCCGGACGGACGACGAGGACGACGACGATGATCCCGAAGGCGACCGGCAGACGCAGATCGGTGCCGATGGCGTCGACATAGGTTCCGAGCAGGTCGAGCACCACACCCAAGATCAATCCGCCGACGACCGCGCCGACCGGACTGTCGATACCACCGAGCACCGCGGCGGCGAACGCGTAGACGATGATGCCCTGCATCATGTTGGGATCGAGGAACACGATCGGCGCGACCATCAGGCCCGAGATCGAGCCGACGACGGACGAGAGTCCCCAGCCCAGCGCCAGCATCCAGCCGTGCGGAATGCCGAGTACGCGCGACTCGTCGGGATAGAGCGCCGCCGCCCGCATCGCGAGACCGAGCTTGGTCCGGGCGAAAAAAAGATAGATCAGCAGCAGCGTGCCGAGCGACACGCCGATGACGCCGAGATCCTGGCCGCCGATGGCGATGTCGCCGATATGGATCGGCGCGCTCGGGAACGGACTCGGGAACGACTTCACTTCGTATCCCCAGAACCAGCCGGCGAGACCGTTGAAGGTGATGAGAAGCCCGAGCGTCACGATGACGATCGTGAGTTCGGACGCACGCTCGACGGGGCGGATGATCGTGCGCTGAATCGCAACCGCGCCGAGAAACGAGATCGCGAGCGAGCCGCCGAACGCGGCCCACAGCGGCACGCCCTTGTCGGCGAGCTGCCAGGCGATGAACGTCGTGAACATGGCCATCGAGCCTTGCGCGAAATTGATGACGTCCATCGAGCGGTAGATCATGACGAGCGCGAGCGCGAGGCTCGCGAAGATCGACCCGGTCGCGAGGCCGCTGACGACCTGCTGTAAGAAGCCCTGCAAACTAGAACGCACCTCGGAACATGGAGAAACGGTTGGGCGACAGCGAGCGTCTCAACATCGGCGAGGCTAGTGTACGGGGAAAAGTTTCCGCCGCGGTACATCCGAAAGGCGGCAATTTGCCTTGTCGGATTGCCCAGCGGCGAATTCTGGGACCCGTCAGTTGCAGGTTTGCGTGGAAATCGACAGCGTCGGTTTACCGCCGGTGGTGAAAATCTGCTCGAAATAGGCGGTGGCGACGGGGATGTTGTCGATCTCCGCGGTCACGTGGTCACCGCCCGCCGGGTCGCGGAAGTATTCCATCGTCGTTCCGTCCGCGCACCAACCCGCGTAGAGCTTGTCCGCACCCGCCACCGGTATGAGCTCGTCGGTCACCGAGTTGTAGAGAAAGAAGTTCGACTTCGGAAAGGTGCCCGGCTGGGGCTCGCTGTCGGCCGCCGTGTTGACCGTGACGTGCGGATCCGTATACGGCGTGCTCGTCGTGACGTAGTTCACGAGGTGTCCGGTGGGGCCGCTCGAGCCGTCGGAATTGTTACCGCCGCACCCGTTCTCCATGGCGGTTGCGGCCGCGACGCCTTTGGCGTTGTAGATCGGCGTGAGGAAGTTCGGAAATCCGCGATTGATGCCCACGCCCGACATGTAGATGATGTCGAAGAAGAGGCTGTTCGCGGTGACCGACAGGGCGTTCGTGGCGTCGATGTTCTCGAGGATACCGAGGATGTCGGCGGGGGTACCGCCGCTCGCGGTCCCGACCAGGTTGAGCGACGGCGCATACGTCGGCTGCAAGGCGGCCGCCCACGAGACGGCGTGCGCACCGCCCGAGTAGCCGTTCTGGCCGATCGGTGTCTTTGCGCTCAGGCCCAGCGGCGCGAAACTCAGCGCCGCGATCTCGGCATCGAGCGTCACGTAACCCTCTTGCGGGCCGACCGCATAGAGCGAGAACGGCCCTTCGAAATCCGGGACGAGCAGCGCGGCGCCGGTCTTGGATAACGAGGCCGGGACGCCGTTGTATTCGAGCAATTCGGTGTCGCTCGTTGCCGTGCCGTCGATGAAGTGCGACGGCGCGCATTTCGCGGCGAGCGAATCTTCCGCCAGCGCTTCGACCAAGAGCGGTTCCGTGCCGACCCCGGCTGTCAGCGGAAGGACGACGGTTGCGACGGCCGCGATCTTACGGCCGTAGATGTCCCGGGACGCGAATTTTATCTGGTACGCGGTATTCGGCATCGAAACGCCGTCGGGCGCGTAGGTACTCGGGCGCGAAGCGAGGATCGCTCCGTGTGCGACGTTGGGAAACGGGCTTGGCTGCGCGTAGAACGCATCGGGATCGGTCGCCGACGGGAACGGAATGCCGTCCGCCGCATTTCCCGACGCGCTCGGCGTCGAGGTCGTCGTCGAAACGGGCGAACTCGACGTCGCGGGAGCGGGCGATCCGGACGCGCGCGGCGCGGGCGAGGCCGTCGACGAAGGCGAGGACGCAGCGGCAGTCGGAGCCGCAGGGGACGGGCCGACCGAGGCACCGCCGCCACAGTTGACGAGACCGAAAACGGCGAGGGCGAGAACGATGGGACGAGCGCGTTCGAACATATGTCCGATGAGTGTACGGTTCCGGGCGACGCCTTCGGTACGTTCGAAAGGCGGCAATCTTCGCCGAGCGCGGTTAGAGCAATCCCGCTTTCCGAGCGTACGCGATCGCTTCGGTTCGGTTGCGGGCGCCGAGCCGCAGCATGACGTTGCGCAGATACGATTTGACCGTACACTCGCTGAGCTGCAGCGCCTGTGCGATCTCGCGATTGGTATGGCCGAGCGCGACGCGCTCGAGCACGTCACGTTCCCGGCAGCGAATGCCGCCGATCGATCCCGAGGAGCGCGCTTCGAGCTCGCGCAGCTGTGCCTCGATGCTGCGCGATTCGGCCTCGAGCGAGGCGAGCCGTTCGCGCAAGAGCATCGCGGAAATCGTATCGGAGAGGCGTTGGGCGACGCCCTCGATCAGAGCCGACGCGCGATTGCCGAACGTCGCCCCGTCGCGCGACGCTCCCATGAGCACGCCGAAGAATTGTCCGTCCGCGGTGACGGGCGCGCCGACGACGCGCGTGAGCGACTCCGCTGCGATCGCCTTGTCGTAGTCGTGCGTGATCTCCGACGACGTCATGTAATCGTCGACCGCCTGGACGCGATTCGACGCGAACACGAGGCCGCCGAGACCCTGACCCGGCCGGAGCACGGTCGCGTCGCTCATGTCGGAGACGGCACCGCTGCGATAGCCGACGACGAGCGCGTCGTCTTCGACTCGTTCTGCGAACCAAGCGCAATCGAGACCGTTCTTTCGCGTCAGGGAAACCGTGGCATCCTTGAATACGCGCTTGATGCCGATGTCGTCTGCTAAAACGCCCAAGTGTCACCTTCACTGTGCGCCGGCAACGGCGCATTGAAATACCGTACGTTTCGCCGCAACGTGCAAGGCGAAATGTAAGATGCTCTTTCATTCGGCACTTTAGGAAATGCGCGCGAATCTTATCGTTTGAGATTCCGGAAACGCTTCGCGAAGTCCCGTACGTTCATAAGCGATCGATAATGAACAATAGCTCAATATCTGCGTTTCGCACTTACCGCGCTCTGGCCGACAGCGGGTAGAGCAGCGGATGTTCGACGTAGCGTAAATTGACCCGTAGCGCTTCGACGATCGCCGCGGGAACGAAGCGCCGTTCGCGCCGCGCGAATGCGGCTTCGATTGGCATGAACGTGTCATGCGACGCCGCCGCGATCGCCTCGATCGTGGGACGTACGACGACCGGATGCGCGCCACGGTAGCGGCGCACGTCGCGCGCCTTGTCGACGTACTGTGCGATGGTCGCTTCCGACTCGCTCGGCGGCTCCGGCACGTTATTGCCAAGCGCGAAATAACGCGTGTGTTTGCGCGCGAGCAGCGCGGGCGGCACGACGTTGCCGTAGTGGTGATAGGTGTACGGGAGTACGAGCGAACCGCCGCGCAAGCCCACCATCTTCTCGTGAACGGCGTTCTCCCACCGCAGCGACGGGTCGTAGCGGTAGAACATCAACCGCCGCGCGACGTCGGTTATCCACCCGAACGTCCCGAAGAAATG
>CAZZUZ010000076.1:5947-9791 GCA_964657315.1 Vulcanimicrobiota bacterium | reverse complement strand
ACTACACGGTCGCCTGGTTCGATCGCTGGCTCAAGAAGCCGGGCGAAACCGGCTACGCCGACGCCGACGCGCGCCTCCCCAACGACAACGGCGTGCAAGGCCGTAACGAGATAAGCTACCACTTTCACAGCGCTCGCGGCATCCCGATCGCAATGGCACGATGCACGTCTGCGCCAACATCCGCAGCGGCTGCGCCGACACGGGCCTAGGTCCGAACGGCAAACGGCGCCGCTAACGCTTCGTAAACGAGAGCAAATCTAGGCTGCGTCGTATTCGTCGCGCAATCGCGCGTTCAACTCGGGCGTCGAGGGCTCTTCGGGATCCGTGATACATCCCGCAACCCCGGGATGCACGATCTCGGCATGGATCTTCGTCCGCTTCGCGCGCAAGACGCTCACCTTCCGCATCAATTCGTCGACGGATTCCTGGGTGTGGTCCAAGGGAACGTCATGCTCGCTCATGCGTACGCAACGTTAATCGACGAGGCTGGGGTTCCGCCGCGCTAATTTTCCGACGGCTCACCGATCGCGCTCGCCAAGAGACTCGCGAGGTGTGCGATCCAATGATGCAGCGATTCGGACATTTTCAAGCTGTCGAGGTCCTGACCACGGTAACTGCGTATCGACCGGCCGAAGAAAAGAAAGGCGCGAAGCTCGTCTTCGGATGCCCCGCTGTCGCGCAACGCCACGAGCGAGCGCAAAAGTCGAAGACACTGAGTCGGCGAGTTCTGCTCGATATAGCGGGCGATCGTTTCGGAATCGTCCGCGGCCAGGCCCGCTGCAAAGAATTGGTCGAGCTCGAATTCATGATCCCGCGATAGCTGCATCGACCGTTCTTTCCCAAATCGTCGGCGATTGCGAGCCGTACTCGGCGGGGGCCCTACCTCTACGGCATCGTCGCAAGACGAGCGGCAACGTAAGCGCGTGTTTCTTCGTCGAGGATACAGATGTAGCAGCCTTGCAGACCACGCGTGAGTAGCACCCGATACGCGTTCTTGACGATGTCCGTAAAGCGCGCGCCGCTGCGCGTTTTGACGACGTGATCGCGAGATGCCGAAGGCTGCCCCACCCAGATGCCGTTCCTAACGACGAGGTCCGGTCCCCAAATGACGCCGGCATAATCGAATTCGAAGCCCTGTGCGGTATACACGCATCCGACCTGACCTTCGCCGCCCGGATCGGTGGCCCAGAATTGCGCGGTCGGGATGCCTTTGGCCAAACGCCGCGCTTCCGGTTTTGCGTTCCACGGACGCCGGAAAGCGCCGATCGTCACGTCGTCGACGAGCGCCCCCGAGTCGTCCGGATCCGACCACGGCCAACAGTACCCCGCCATCACACGCGCGCGATCGCCGTCCCCGATCTTCAAAGCGATTTCCGCTTCCAACGCGAGCGGATCGGGAAGCAGCCGTACGTCGAATGACGACGGGGTGAACGTCGCGACGCCGGTCTTCCGAATTTCGAGCAGCTGATCGAGCCAATCGATATATTCGTCCGATCCCGCACAGCGGAACTGCGTTCTCAGATCGATCGATTCGTAGCGGGCTCCGTGCCGTTTCGCGGCTTCGCGGATGAGCTTCGTACTGCCGACTTCGTCGGCCCGAACGGCTTGATGGTCGTCGATGAAAAAGACGGAGACCTTGGCAGCGCCGATCATCTCGTCGATTTGCGGACGATCCGAACGCTTCGCTTTCGGCGTGAAGCGGTGATTGCTCGATTCGCGGATTCGGTGCGCTTCATCCGCGAGCAAGACGTCGATCGAGTTCGGTTCGGCACCGCCGTAGTTGTTGAAATATCGGATCTGCGCGCGGCTGCGCGGGCCGAGCACCTTACGGATGTTTTCGGTGAAGGCTTTGCTGCCCGTCGCATGTTCCGCGCGAGCGTGACGAGCCGAGAGCGTGCCGAGCAAATTGAGGGCGATGACGGATTTCCCGGTGCCGGGTCCGCCGCGGACCGTGACGACCGCCTTCTCTCGCTTGTCTTTTTGCGCACGCCGAACGAGCGAGAGCACGGCATTGTATGCGACGATCTGATCGTCGATCAAACGATAGCGCGTTTCGCCTTTGATCATCGATGCCGTATGGTCGAGGAGCTGCCGCGACGGCGCGTACGGGCTCGCGAGCACGCGATCCATAATCTCGACACCGCCTCCCGAGCCGAGGTTCGTCTGCAGCATCGATGCCAGGACGTCGGCATCGTTGTTGAGGTACAGCGGCACGCGCTCGAGGAGCGCCGTGAACGCGTCCGAGCGCAGCGCTCCCGCCGCGCCGGGATGCATGTTGTGCAGCCACGCGCACGGCGCGATCTCGACTCCGCCGGCATGAAAGCCGGTGTGCATGTCTCGCAGATATTCCGCGTAGCCCTCGGCTTGAACGCTCGGATGAGCCTGCCGCCGCACCGCTCCGCCAACGAACGTTTCGACGCAATCGTCGAAGTCGCTCGGCGCCGCTTCGGTCCACTGCTTGAGTTCGATCAAGACCGACGCGTCTTTACCCGCGGCCGCTTTGCCGAAGATAAACGCATCGAGGCGAGCCGAACTCAGCGGCAGTTGCATCTCGAGAACGATCCCATGATCGCGCAGCCCGGCGTACCGCAATTGATACGAAAGCGCCGTCAGCGAGTTCTGCCATGATGCGAACTCGGAAGCCGAGGCGCGGAAACGGTAATAATCGTAGAACGCATCGCCGAGTTTCGCAGCGATCGTCTTCTGTTGCGCGTTGTCGAGAAACGTCTCGGTCGATCCGGCAAAGAGCTGCATGCCCGGACGCTACGCTCTACCAAATATTTCCGCCTACCTAGCGGCTCGAGGTACCGCTCGCCGGTTCGATTTGCGGGAAGCGCGCGGACTAGGCTTGCCGAAATAGGAAAATGTCGCAACGAAATGGACGATGGAGAACGACTGGATGGAAGGGTTTGGCGCCTTAAAAGATTTCATCGAACGCAGCCTTTCGAATTTGCAGGCCGACGTTCGCGCCGAATTTGACGGCATCAAGGCCACGCTCGCTTCGCACGAACGCCGTTTCGATCGCATCGATCGCAAGCTCGACGACCACGATCTGCGCTTCGATGCGATGGATCGCCACTTCGACACCATCGAATCCGACGTTCGCGGAATAAAGCTCGATGTCGCCACGCTCAAGGTAGACGTCGCCGAACTCAAGCGCGACGTGCATACGTAGCCGGAAATTCTTAAATCAGAATGCGGTCGATCTCCCGGGGTTCGGCACGACGCCCCGGTCGGAGTTGCCGTCCGGGAAGACGCATCCGCTCTTCCGAAGCCTTACTCCATGAATTTAGCTGTAGAACATCCTCGCAGTCCTAATGTCGAGATGGCCGGGATCGTATCGCTCGCGCGCATGATCGATAAAACGCACGCCGACGCGCAGGGAACGCTCGGTGAATACGACGTCGATTGTCCGCACGATAAACCCGTGCTCGCATTTCTCGGCGTCGATTTCAAGACGTTTGCGGCGAAGCTCAAAGAACTCAATTACGATGACGCAAAGATCGAAGCGTGGGCAAAGCCGCTCGTCGACAAGCACGGTGCCGCCGAGATTGCTGCGTTCAACGCTTCGCGTCGCGCCTGGAGCCCGGACGAACACTCGCAGAAATACTTCGACGCGATGCACGAAGCCGTCGCGCCCGGGCGGGCAGACGTGACGACGTGGTTCCAAGTGCTCGATCTCGACGAAGGCCGCGCCGCCTAGCGCGACGCTATCTGAGGGTCGTTGCCGGGCTGCCGACAACGGCCCCCGCGTGGACGAAAATGACCCGACGCTCGCAGAAGGGTCTTCGCTTGTGCCCGACGCACCGCACGAGCCAGTGGCGAACCCAAACCATCGTCATCC
>CAZZUZ010000076.1:0-5847 GCA_964657315.1 Vulcanimicrobiota bacterium | reverse complement strand
GTCCGATCTCGTATAATTGCAAGCACGTCGCCGCGACGCTCCTGGCCGCGCTCTCGATGGACCGCCTGTCGCAATCGCGTTCGCGCGGCTCTCCTGCGCGCGCGCGGTGACTGCATGACACCGGAAGAACGCGCCGCGCGAATCGGCGGCGCCGCCCGGGTGGCGACGATCGCTTGCGTAGTCGTGATCGTGTGTTGCGCCGCATCGGCGTTATCGGTTTGGTTCGTGTTGATCGGCACGGCTGCGGAAGCGCTCATCACATGCGCCAGCTTTTACGCGGCCTTCGAAGCCTTCGACGAGCGCATCCGCCGGCGGCCCGATTGATTCGACCGGGCGAACCGCATTACGGGCGCTCGCGGCCGAAAAGCCGACCGTTTACGGCTTGCCTTGCGAATCGAATAGACCGCGAAGGCCGCGCGTTTTCCCGAGCATTGCGGCGTACCTTACAGCAATGGGCTGAGGAACCAATCCCGATTCGAACGTGCCTTTTCAGCGGATAAGCGTGAGATGCACTTTACACGTACCGGCACCGGCCGTCCCTTGCTTCTCATTCACGGGCTCGGCGGGAGCACGCGATCGTGGTCGCCGATCGCTGCGCGATTGCAAGCGTCGCGCGATGTCATCGCCGTCGATCTGCCGGGTTTTGGGACGACGCCGCCGCTCGTCGGACCCGTAACGATCGATACGATGGCCGATGCCGTCATCGCGTTTCTCAAAGAGCACGATCTGCTCGGTATCGACATCGTGGGGAGTTCGATGGGTGCGCGACTCGTGCTCGAACTTGCTCGGCGCGGCGTCGTGGGTTCGGTCGTATCGCTCGATCCGGGCGGCTTTTGGCAAGGTGCGGAAACGGCGATCTTCGGGACGTCGATCAAGGCGTCGCTCGCGCTCGTCGATGCGATCCAGCGACTACTTCCCGCAATTACCAGCTCGCCCGTCGGACGGACGATGCTTCTCGCCCAATTTTCCGCACATCCGTGGTCGCTGCCGCAAAGCCTCGTGTTACAAGAACTTCAGAACTTCAAAAAGTCGGTTTCTTTCGGGCCGATGCTCGATTCGCTCATCTCGGGGCCGATGCAACTCGGCGCTACGCCCGAGTCCGATCGATGCGCGATCACCATTGGTTGGGGCCGCCACGATCACGTGTGCTACACGCAGCAAGCCGCGAGAGCGCAAGCGGCGTTCCCAAAGGCGCAGCTGCACTGGTTCGAACACAGCGGTCACTTCCCGATGTGGGATTCGCCGACCGAGACGGCGTTGTTGATTCTTGACGCGACGCGAGGTAGCGAAGGCTGACTGATTATCGATCCAAGCCTCGCCATAATCACTTTCGATCACCGGCATAAAGCGTCGACTTTCTGAACCTTTTGCGCCATCGATAGGCGTCGACAAGTCCCAGGCCAAGGCAAGCAATCCGGCGATTTGGCCCCGATCACTCGTGACGATCATCGCGTTCCAATGATCACCAGCCGCACTGACTGGTCACGTGCCGATTTGTGTGACTTCCAAGGGCGTTGCCAATCCTCTTCGCGCGGGCATCGATGTTGCGCCCCGATGAAATTGAAATGTTCGTCGACCAGCAGTAGTGCGGCGTCGGGGAGTGCGGGCGCAGAACTCGGTGAGGCGCCACTGCGTTTTGGCAGCGGTCGGGAGATCATCGGCGGGGTGGTTCAGGCGGAGGGACGATCGGGGTCTTAGACGATTAGGGGCTTCTCGTTATGCGCGATCGCCTTTTCGATGTAGGCCTTGAGCGTGGCGTAGACGTATTTGCGGCCTCCCTTTTCGGCCAGAGATCACGCGATCGCTTCTTCTTCGATCTCTTCGAAAAGGCGATTTGCCATCGGCGAGGATCGCGAGCACGATCGTGATGACTTCCGAACGCGGTCGCGGGCTTCTGGGGGCTCCGGTCGGAGGCCGCCGCGATCGTGCGCTCGGCTAGTGACGCCAAGCATTGGGCGCCGATGCGTCCAATTTTCGGCGGCGAGGATGTCGCCTTTCATAAGGCGTTCGTGCGCCTTAACGACATCGTATGCGTCCCGCGGGAACGTATCGAGTTCGTCCCATGTGATCGGGAGATTCTCTGGCAAACACGGGACGCCGCGCAGCGTGTACGGAAGGCCGACGCCGTGGCTGGGTGCGCTCGAGCTTGCCGAGAGGCGCACCCGATCTTGCGGGGTGTTGAACTTCGATTCGAAGAAGTCGGGGCCGACCGCTACGAGTTTTGCGAAGAGGCCGTGTGTTGCGGAAATCCGGGTATGACGGCTCGTCGGCAAAGGGGATTCGGAGGATCGTGCCTAGGCCCGAGAGCGTGATGAATACGTCGATGCCATGCTCGTTCATCGCGCGTGGCGGACGCGTTTGACGGCATCGAGTTGCATGGCGCGCGTCGCGTTGCCGCGAGCGATAACGTTGATGTGCGCGAAGGCGACGCGGCTCGGATCGGACGGCTTCGGCGTCTAGGGCTCGAAGCCGAACGCGCCGCGGTGAATCTCCCAGAGCATGCTCTTTGCGGTGAGCGCGACGAACGGGAACGGGCCTTCAAGCGTTTGCACTTGCACCGTCGGGATCGCGAACGGCGCCGGTTTGTGGAGGCGGCCGACGCGGACTTCGTCGCCGTCGAAGCCATCGGGTAGAAAGAGCGTCGTTAGTGGGATCTCATCGAATGCGGACGCGATTAGCGGTGCGACTTCGATCGTAGTGCGCAACGACTTTTTGCCAGTCCACGGGGTCGAGGGACTCGATGACGGGGCTGTCGAGTTCGGCCGTTGGCTGCAATACATCCATGACAGGTCTCATCAAAGCGTAGTGGTGGAAACTGGCAGGGTCGGGCTGTGTTTATAGAGGTGCGGGGGATTGTTTTGCCGACGACGGTTTACTACGAGTTGAAATGATATCATATCATTTGACATGACAGTCAAATCCTTGACCAGTTGCCTTCCGTCAGTACGGCAGCATCGATCACAGCCCTTAGAGCGATATAAAACCGCTCAGATCATCAGCCATCATTCTCAAACCTGATGCGGAACGAACCCCGTTGCCGTGAGCGTAATGTGGAGCCGTCAGTACGCGGCCCTCCCCGGTTACGTTATCGATCCGAAAGAGTTCGGCGACCGTATCGCCTTTTGCGTTGTAAGTTTTGAGTGACTGCGGTCTCCAGCCCAGGGTTTCAACGATGCTCATCACTGCGACTCGTGTGGGTTTCCCGAACGTGATAATGCATCGCGGCGTGATCTCTGTGAAAATGTCGTTCCACAGCGAGATCCCGAAGGATCTATAAGCCTTTAACTCCTCATTCGTCAACGCGTTGAGGCCTGGGGCTCGAAACGGGAAAAAATTGCTCGTTACGGATCGATCCCATGATTGCTTCCAATCTAGTGAGCCTGCGATCGTGAACGTAGCTATAAAAAAGGTTCGCACAAGCTCTTGATAGTCGCTGGTCGTCCACGTCTCGGAATAGTAGGCAGTCTTAGGCGAAAAGAGACGATCCGTCGGTGTCTTCTCGTCTCCAGGATTAATCCCGAGAATGACATTTCCGTTTGGCGAGACGAGCGACTCCCGTGGACCATAAAGAAAGCGCACGCCTCGTTTTGGAAACCCTTTGGAAAGCATCGCCGCTTTTCCCGTAACGACGCGATCGGCGAAGCGTTTGAAACGGGTAGGGTCTTCGACTCGACTCACGGCTGTTTTCAAAACCGTGTTCATGGGGCGCCTTCCGGGCACAGAAGCGCCGACCGTCGTCGAAGATCGTGGCCAAGAGCGATCCACCAATCTGTCGGCAATGCGGCGCCACGCGCTGGGCGAGGATGACGAACGAGCGCACAGACGGTCTTGCCGACGTTCAAAAAGCCCTCATCGTCGAATTGCGCGCCGACCAAACGTTCAAATTCTGCCCGGCGTGAAACACCGTAGCAAAGCAGAAATAGTGGAGCGTGCTCGGACATCAGTTCTCGAATTCGGTTGATGCGTTCGTTAAGGAATCGATCGCGAGGGACGTCTACACTAAGGTTCGGTGCGGTATATCCGGATAGCTCGAGTAGGCAAGCCTCCCCGTCGCCGGCGAGGAAGTGATCGCGCTGATAAGCGAGGCTACTCGCGTCGTCGGCTAGTTCCGATTTGAATGCAAGAAGTGTCCGGATAAGCGGTCCCCATGTGGCCTGCAACGTTGCCCTTGGACCGAAGAAGCGTTGGTGCATAGCATCATTAAGCTCAAGTCGGTTGTCAATGATTTCTGATGCTTGATAATGGGTAGCCCAACGTCGCGGCCACTCCGGGGAATCGGTTCCTCCGGGTTCAAGCCCGCAAAACCAGTGCTGAGCCCGAATGTTTCCGAGCCCAAGGAACCGCCGTCCCATCTCTTCTGATAAGTCGTCGGGACACGAGTATAATGGATCGCTTTTCGCCATACTCTCTTATCGGTCGAATTATTCGGTTTCAAGACATCATGGTGCCGAAAAAAGTTAATCTAATTTGGCCGAGTCGCAATGCGAAGCAAAAGGGGCTCCGCTGACAAACTCAAATAACGTCAGTAATGCAAGGACCGCTTTGCTTTATTATGCCGCCGTATATTCTCGAGGTGCTTGGGAAGCACGCGGATGAGGCGACGCGGGGACAAACGCTCGAGACGCTCGTGCTGACCGGTCGGCTCAAGGCGCAGCGGATGTCGGTCGTTCATGAAATGGAAACAATCCCAGGCATCCCGGGGATCGGAGGACGGTGTGCGATTTGCAGCACGATCAGTTTTTGCCGGGTGAGGGCGTGCGGCGCGAGGGCGATCCGCCGGTGGCGGATACGGCGGTGAACGAGGCCTACGATAACGCCGGGATCACGTACGACTACTTCGAGGACGTCTTCGGGCGGCGGTCGATCGACGGGAAAGACATGCGGCTGCTTTCGAGCGTCCACTACTCGAAGCATTATGATATCGCGTTTTGGGACGCCAAGCAGATGGTGTAAGGGGACGGCGACGGCGTCGTGTTCGGGTGCTTCACGAAGCGATCGACGTGATCGCGCACGAGCTCACGCATGGGATCACGCAGATGACGTGCGGGCTTGCGTATCACGGGGGGA
Source organism: Vulcanimicrobiota bacterium (assembly GCA_964657315.1). Classification (GTDB taxonomy): domain Bacteria; phylum Vulcanimicrobiota; class Vulcanimicrobiia; order Vulcanimicrobiales; family Vulcanimicrobiaceae; genus CAZZUZ01. The sequence continues at coordinate 780 of CAZZUZ010000076.1, read as the reverse complement.
GCGGGGCGCTCAACGAGTCGATCTCCGACGTGTTCGGCTCGATGGTCAAGCAGTGGCATCTCAAGCAGACGGTGCACGAGGCGAATTGGCTGATCGGCGATCGATTGATCGCGGATAAGAAGTTTGGGAAGGCGTTACGATCGCTTAAGGGGCCGGGGACGGCGTACAACAATATGTGGATGGGCGGGAAGGATCCGCAGCTGGCGCATTATCGCGATCTTCATCATGGGCGCGACGACGAGGGCGGGGTGCATGTCAACTCGGGGATTCCGAATCATGCGTTCTACTAAGCGGCGATGGCGCTCGGCGGCCATTCATGGAAGACGGCGGGGCGCATCTGGTTCAAGCCGATTACGGATGGCGAACTCAACGATCGTTGCTCGTTTAAGCGCTTTGCCGGAAAAGACAATCGAGGTTGATAGATTACATGGATCTGCCGCTGGAGCAGCGGTTCGAAAGGCTTAGCATGATGTCGTCGTAGAGCCGACCGTAAGCCTTGAGTAACGCGCCACGGCGAGACATTGGGGTTTCGCCAGCGAAGCCGGGGGCAGGGCGGCGCTGCAGCACACTGCAAGTGTGAATGGCGGAGTCAAGAGTTCCGTGGCCGATCGCTGTGTCGTTCTTTACACGAACCCTCGGCGATGCGTTCACGCTACCCGAGGTTTACGCTCTTGCCGACCCGCTTAGGCGAGGTGGAGCTGCCCCATTCGCTAGGCCACCGGAGAGTGTGATTTTTTCCGGGTGCGAGCCGTGGAGCTGCCCCATTCACTAGGCCACCGG
>CAZZUZ010000075.1:0-9898 GCA_964657315.1 Vulcanimicrobiota bacterium | reverse complement strand
GCGTACCCTTTCCCCGCTGGCCAGCAACCCTACGGCCAGCAGCCCGGTGCTCCGCCGCGTCCCGGCGGCAACGCTCCGATTCCCGGCCGCCGTCCCGTCGGGAACGGTGCGTTCCGCGCGCTCACGCCTCCCGGCGTCGGCGCACCTCCGCGCCCCTTCACCCCACGTCCGCCGGGCGCTCCCGGCGCGCCCATCCAGCAAGGCCCGAGCCCCTCTTCGGGCAGCGGCCGAGGCGGCGGCGGCGGCCGTGGCCGTCACGACGGCGGCGGAGCGAAGAAGGATCGCGAGACGGAGATGCTGCTCGAGAAAGAGCGTCGCCGTAAGAAGTCCATGGGCTTCGAGGCTCCGGCCCCGACGTCAAACATGGAGACGATCGAGATTCCCGACGTCCTGACCGTTCAGGAACTCGCGACTTCGATGATCGTGCCGGCCAAAGACGTCATCAAAGAGCTCATCAAAATGGGCACGATGGCAACGATCAATCAGAACATCCCCGCACAGACGGCGCAGAACATCGCCAAGAAGTTCGGCTTCAACGCGGTCATCAAAGAAGCGGGCGAAGAAGTCGTCGTCGAGCAGGAAGAAGATCGTCCGGAGCTGCTCACGCCGCGGCCGCCGGTCATCACCGTGCTCGGTCACGTCGACCATGGCAAGACCTCGTTGCTCGACCGGATCCGCTCCGCGAATGTCGCGAGCGGCGAAGCCGGCGGCATCACGCAGCGCATCGGCGCGTACACGATCGATCACGGCGATCAGAAGCTGACGTTCATCGATACGCCGGGTCACGAAGCGTTCACGGCCATGCGCGCGCGCGGCGCCAAAGTCACCGACGTCGCGATCCTCGTGGTCGCCGCCGACGACGGCGTCATGCCGCAAACGCGTGAAGCGATCTCGCACATCAAAGCGGCGGGCGTGCCGATCGTCGTCGCCATCAACAAGATGGATCGCGAAGATGCCTCGCCCGATCGCGTGAAGTCGCAGCTCGCCGAAGAAGGCCTGCAGCCTGCCGATTGGGGCGGCAAGGTGGAGATGATCCCGGTCTCCGCACGGACGGGCTTGGGCGTCGACCAGCTGCTCGAGACGGTGCTGCTCGAAGCCGAACTCAAGGAACTCAAAGCCAACAAGCAACGCCGCGCGCAGGGCGTCGTGATCGAATCCGCACTCGACAAGGGTCGCGGCGCGGTCGCCACGGTGCTCGTGCAGAACGGTACGCTTCGTACGGGCGACGTCGTCGTCGTCGGTGGTGCGTTCGGGAAGATCCGCGCGCTCGTCGACGACAAGGGCAAACAAGTGAAGAAGGCCGGTCCCTCGATCCCGGTCGAGATCATGGGCCTTTCCGAAGTACCGGCTGCGGGCGATACGCTCATGGTGGTTTCCGACGAACGCGTGGCGCGTGAGGCTGCGGCCAAACGTGCGGTGCGCCGTAAAGACGTCGCGATCGCGGCGACCAACGGCCCGCGCATGTCGCTCGAGAACTTCATGGCGCTGGGTGCGAGCGGTGGCAAGAAATCGCTCAACCTCATCCTCAAGGCCGACGGTAACGGCGCGGTGGAAGCACTGCGCGCCCGCGTCGAGGGTCTCTCGGGTCAGGAAGTCGACATCCGCGTCATCCTCGCGGGCGTCGGCGCCATCACGCCCAACGACGTCAACCTCGCGAGTGCTTCCAACGCCGTCTTGATCGGATTCAACATCCGTCCGGACGAAACGGTCAAGCGACTCGCGGAGAACGAACAGGTCGACATCCGCTTCTACAACGTCATCTACGACGTCGAGAACGATCTCAAGCGCGCGATGGTCGGCATGCTCGCGCCGAAGTTCCGCGAGGTCATTCTCGGCCGTGCGGAAGTTCGCGAAGTGTTCAAGGTCTCGAAGGTCGGGACGATCGCGGGCTGCTACGTGCAGTCGGGCAAGCTTACGCGTAACGCCAAAGTGCGCGTGCTGCGCGACAACGCGGTCGTATTCGAATCCGAACTCGAGTCGCTGCGCCGCTTCAAAGACGACGTCAAAGAAGTGGCCGAGAATTACGAGTGCGGCGTGCAGATCGCGCGGTATTCGGATCTCAAGGCGGGCGACGTGCTCGAAGCGTATGCTTCCGAACTCGTCGCACCGGAGCTCAGCGCGAACTAAGCTCGTGAATAGCGATAACGGACGTGAGTCGTCGACGACTCCATCCGCTCAGCCACTCTCCGGCAACGGCGCGCTTCAACCGCCGTTCGTCGGAGCGTGTCTGAAATTGGTCGACACGCAGGCTTGGAGCGCAACGGTCCAAGCGAGGTGGACGAAAATCTACCTGGCTTTGTCGGTGTTCTTGGCTACGTGCTATCTCGTGTTGGGAGCGACGAAGGTGATCGTGCACCGGATCGACTGGGTCGCTGCCTCGTATTTCATTTTTTCCGCGTTCTGGCTCTGCATTGCGGTCCGCGGCTTTCGAATTCGAAGCAAAGAGAAGCGGGGGCTCACGACGCCATGATGGCTGCGAACGTATCGCTCGTTATGACCGCCGAACCGCCTATGATGTCGATGCGGAGCTTACCTAAGATATGAAGCGCGAACGCATGGGCCGCATCGACCACGAGTTGCAGCGCGAACTGGCGCGGTTGATTTCGATCGAGCTCAAGGATCCGCGCTTGGGTTTCGTGACCGTCACTCGTGTCGAGATCACGAACGATCTGCACAGCGCGAAAGTGTACGTGTCCGTCATCGGCGACCGTCACGTTGCGAAGCAGAGCATGCTCGCGCTCGAGCACGCCAAAGGTTTCTTGCGCGGCGAGCTGGGCCATGCGGTGTCGTTGCGGCACACGCCCGAGCTTACGTTCGTCGAAGACCGTACGACGGAGAAAGCGATCGCGCTTTCCAAGACGCTCGGGCGCATCGCGCCCGCCGTCGTCCCGGCAGTCACAGAATCGGCGGAGGCCGAGGGAGAACCCGTCCATGATCGAGAGTAAACCGCGAGAGTCCACGACGCAAGAAGTCGTAGCGGAGCTGCGCAAGCGGTCCCATTTCGTCTTCGTCAGCCACGTGAAGCCCGACGGCGACACACTCGGCGCGGGCCTCGCGCTCGGGATCGCCTTGCGCAATATGGGCAAGCACGTCAATTATTTCAACCAGGATCCGGTCCCGCGCAATCTGCGCTTCTTGCCCGACGCCGATCGCGTCGCGCGCGCGCTTCCGGCCGACCTGCCCGCCGACGCCCTCTGGGTGTTCTGCGACATGAGCGATACCGGCCGTGCCGGCGAATATCTGCCGAAAATCGAGCGCGAGAACGTGCTCGACATCGACCATCATCTCGGCAACACGAATTTCGGCGCGCTGAACTACGTGCTCAGCGACGAGTGCTCGACGGGCACGTGCGTGCTCAAGCTTCTCAAAGCGATGGATGCCCCGATCACGCCCGAGATCGCGACCAATCTGCTGACCACGATCATGACCGATACGGGCGGCTTCATCCACTCGAATACGACGGCGGACGTTTTGCGCGTCTCGGCCGAACTCATGGATCTGGGCGCGAGCAAGGTCGACGTTACGGAGCAGATCTTTGCCAACAAGCGGTTCGCGGCGACGCGCCTCGTCGGAGCGGCGACGGCCGCGGCCCGTCTTGAAGAGAACGGCAAGTATTGCTGGTCGGTCGTCGACGATGAGATGCTCGCGAAATATCAAGCCGATGGCGAAGACACCGAGGAGATCATCCAGCATCTGCGCGCCGTCGAGGGTGTCGAAGTCGCGGCGCTCTTCAAAGCCTACGACGGCGAGATCCGCGTGAGCCTGCGCGGCAACGGCCGCGTCAACGTGCAACTCGCGGCCGCCCGTTTGAACGGCGGCGGACATCATCGGGCGGCCGGTTTGTCACACGACGGCCCGCTACCCGAAGCGATCGAAGACGTCCGTAAAGCGCTCCACGCCGAAGGGCTGTGAGCGAAACCGTCACGCTCTTTCGTCCCGTCGGTCCGGTCGAACTCGAACTGATCGAACGCGAAAACATGCGCGCGTTCCCGCCGCGTCTGCCAGAGCAGCCGATCTTCTATCCCGTCGAAAACGAAACGTACGCGCGCGAGATCGCGCAGCGCTGGAACGTGCGCGACAGCGGCGCCGGTTTCGTCACGCGCTTCGATGTCGATCGCGCGTACCTCCGTACTTTCGAGCTTCGAAAAGTCGGCGCGAGTCACCATCTCGAATATTGGATCCCGGCCGAGCAGATGGACGAATTCAACCGTCACATCGTCGGGTTGATCGAAGTGATCGCGCGCTTCGAATAAACGTGCTCGGTTTCGTCAATCTCTACAAAGCGGCGGGACCATCGTCGACGCAAGCGGGTTCGCGCGTGCGTCGTATCTTCTCGCAGCTCGGCGCGGGTAAGTTGCCCGTCGGGCATCTCGGCACGCTCGACCCGATGGCTTCGGGGGTGTTGCCGCTCGCGATTGGAAAAGCGACGCGGCTGATTCCGTTGCTCGAGGACCGGCGCAAATCGTACCGTTTCGAACTCGTTCTCGGGCGCGCGACGGATTCGGGCGATGCCGTCGGCGCGACGACGCAAGAGTGCGCGGTTCCGCCGGATGCACGGCGTTTGCTCGAGCGCACCGTGCCGCAGTTCGTCGGTGCGATCGAACAAATTCCGCCCATGTACAGCGCGCTGCACGTCGGCGGCGAACGGCTTTACGATATCGCGCGCCGCGGCGAGACGGTCGTACGGCTGCCGCGACCCGTGACCATTTATGGTCTAACGCTGATCGATTTCGACGGCGACGTCGCGCGCATGTCGGTCGCGTGTTCCGAAGGCACGTACATCCGCACGCTGTGCGAGGACATCGCGAAGGCGATCGGCACCGTCGGCCATATGGGCTCGCTACTGCGCGACGGGTCGGGCCCGTTCGTCCTCTCCGAAGCGTTGACGCTCGAGCAGATCGTCATGGATCCCGAAGCCGCGCTCATCCCGCCCGAACGCGTCATCGCGATCCCGACCGTCGTGCTCGACGGCCGCAATTCGTCGGACTTTCGTGCGGGCCGGCTCGTACCGCTGCCGATGGGTTCGGCGTCGAAGCACGTCTTCGTGCGCGATTCGTCTCGCGTGCTCGTCGGGGTCGGCGAGACCGTCGGCGCGCTGCTCGCACCGCGCAAGGTATTCGTGTGAAGATCCATCACGAGCTGGAAAAACCGGCTTCCGAGCGCGGGCTCGTCATTGCGATCGGGTTCTTCGACGGCTTCCACCGCGGGCATCGCGAGATCGTACGAGCGCTTTTGCGCGCGCGCCGTCCGGGGCAGCGTACCGCGGTCCTCACGTTCCGCAACCATCCGTTCACGTATCTGCGGCCCGACGGCGTGCCGCCGCTCGTCGATACGATCGAAGAACGCGTCGACAAACTCGGCGCGACGGGCATCGACGAACTCTTTCTCGTGCCGTTCGACGAGCGCGTCGCGTCGCTCGATCCGCGCGCGTTTTGCGAGCGCGCGCTCGTCGAAACCATCGGGATCGCGGGCGTCGTCATCGGCGAGAACTTCCGCTTCGGCAAGGGTCGCGGCGGCGATGCGACGAGCATGCGGGCGATCTTGGGCGAACGCGGCGTCGAAGTCTTTGCCGTTCCGCCGGTTCTCGAGGGCGGCGAGCGCATTTCGAGCACGCGCGTGCGTGCGGCGATCCTGCGCGGCGACCTGGCGCACGTGGACGAACTGCTCGCGAACGGCTATATGCTGCACGGCACGGTCGAACTCGGGGCGGGCCGAGGCCACGATCTCGGCTTTCCGACGGCAAATCTCGCGGTATCGCCGCGCAAGACGTTGCCCGTCGACGGCGTCTATACGTGCGTGGCGCGTCACGACGGACGATCGTATGCGGCGCTCGTATCGATCGGCACGAACCCGACCTTTAACGACGGTTCGAGTGCCAACCCGCGGACGGTCGAAGTCTGGATGCTCGACTTCCACGATACGATCTACGGCCGGGAAGTCGAGCTGCGCGAACTTCGCTTCGTGCGCGAACAGCGTCGCTTCGCATCGATGGAAGAACTCAATGCCCAGATGCTCGAGGATGCGACGCACGTTCGCTATCCTTCGTTTACCGCATAGCCGCACATCGTCAACTCGGAGCCGCCTCGTGAACGCTACGTCTCTCGTCCCGCTCGTCTCGATCGCATTCGCCGCGGCGCTCGCATCGCCGGCCGTCGCAGCGCCGCATGCGGGCGATCCCGCGCCGCCCATCTCGATCCCGAGCGATCAAGCGGGCAAGACGATCGATACGGCCAAGCTTCTCGGCAAAGCGGTCTACGTCAACTTCTTCGCATCGTGGTGCCCTCCGTGTAATGACGAAGCGCCGAACGTCAAGAAGCTGTACGGAAAGTACGAGAAGCGCGGTTTCGTCGCCGTCGGCATCGACGAGCTCGAAAACGCTGCCAAGGCGCGCGACTTCGCGAAGAAGTACGGTTGGACGTTCCCGGTCGGTATCGATCAAGATGGTAAGGTCATGAACGATTACCGCGGCGTCGCGCTGCCCGTGCACGTCTTCATCGACCGCAAAGGCAAGATCTCGCTCGTGCGGCTGGGTGAGATGACCTCCGGCGAAGTCGAAGATCAGATAAAAAAGATCCTCTGAACGCGGCTCGCGATCGGCCGTACGGCGTTATCCGCGGCCGGTCGTCGGGTGCATCGAACCGCCGCCGTACGGCTGCGGGGGCGCTTCCGATTTGTTCTGGAGGTAACGCGCGCGTTGGCCGGTTCCGAACTCGCCGTACGGATAGCCGTTGGGCGCGACGGGCCGGCTCAACTCGTCGAGTTCCACGACGTCGGCCTCGTCGAGCATGAGATTCACGAAGCCGAGATTTTCGCTCAAGTGCACCTTCGTACGTGCGCCGACGATCGGCGCCGTCACGCCGGGCCGATTCGCGAGCCAGGCGAGCGCGACTTCGGACGGCGTTCGGCCGATCTTTTGCGCGATGCACACGACCGCTTCGATCGTGTCCCAGTTGCGATCGCTGCTCGCATATTCCTCAGAGGTCCGCTGATACAAACCCTTGCGGGAACCCGCGCGCGAATCGGATTCGGGCGCTTTGCCGCGGCGGTATTTTCCGGTGAGAAATCCGCCCGCGAGCGGCGACCACGGCAAGAGACCGAGGCCGTTGTGCAGCGCCGCCGGGACGATCTCCCATTCGACCTCTCGCGACAGCAGACTATACTGAGGCTGCAGCGTCGCGGGAGGCGGTACGCCCATCGCTCTCGCGGTCGACACGAACACCTGCAGCTGCCAACCGGTGAAATTCGAAAGACCCGCATAGTGAATCTTACCTGCCGCCATCGCGTCGCCGAGGAACGCGATCGTTTCCTCCATCGGCGTCAGCATGTCGGATGCGTGCAGTTGATAGAGATCGATCGCTTCGACCTCGAGCCGGGAAAGCGACGCGTCGAGCGCGCGGTGCAGATGCCGCCGCGATAGACCGGTATCGTTACGTCCGGGCCGTTCGTCGTTCGGCCTTTCGTCGCGAGCACGACGCGATCCGTAATGTCGTTCGGGCGTGACGCGAACCAGCGTCCGATGACCTCTTCCGACCGGCCGGCCGCGTAGACGTCGGCCGTGTCGATGAGATTACCGCCCGCTTCGACGAACGCATCGAGAATGGCGAACGCTTCGTCTTGCGGCGTTTCGTCGCCGAAGTACATGGTGCCGAGTGCGATCTTCGAGACCGCCGTGCCGGAGCTGCCGAGCTTCGTGTACATCATCACGCCCGCAAGTGTAGGCGATCGGTCGCGCTCCAAAAAGGGAGCCTTATAACGTACCACCATCACTGTAACGATCCGCAAATAAGAAGACCCGCGATCGCTCGCGAGTCTTCCTGGACTCCCTGGATCGCCGTGGCGGTGGAGGATTACGCCCAGGCGGCGACTTCGCGATTCGTGCGCTTGAGCGTCGCCTCGTTGTCGATGTCGTTCGGATGAAAGCTCGTGTTGTAGTATTTGAGATATTTCGGAATCACGCGGCGGAAGATGCCCGGGTAGCCGAACATGAACCACAACAGCTTGGCCCACGAAACGGGGTTTTTCTCGAGTCCTTGCGCTTTCATCAGCGCCCAGATGCGCTTGTTGAGAAAACCCGCGAAGTGCATCGTCACCAGCGGCATGACCGCGATGCGGTTCCACTCGAGCCTCTTGCCGAACGCGGCACGGAATACGTCGTAGGCGACGGACTTGTGCTCGAGTTCCTCGAGCGCGTGCCACGTCCAGATCTTCGCGTAGTCTTCGCGGGCGCCGGCGATGTACTCCGGATGGTCGAGCACCGCTTCGCCGAGCAGTGCCGTGAAGTGCTCGAAGGCACACGTCGCCAGCAGCGCGCGCTTGGGGCCGAGCGTTTTCTTCATCCACTCGACATACTTATTGAAGTCTTCTTCGATCTGCGCCGCGTCGACGACGGTCTGCAGCGCTTCGTTATACGCGATGTGCTCGCGGGTGTGCAGACCCTCTTGCTGCGTAAAGGCCTTGACTTCGGCCTTGAGCTTGGGATCGGTTACGTACTGGCGGTGCGCGTTGACCGCATAGATGAAGTAGCGTTCGCCGACGGGGAACAGCATCGAGAGCGCGTTCATGAAGAGCGTGCGCTCTTTGGAGCCGCCGAGCCAGTCGTTGATATGGGCGGCATCCAATTCGAAATCGATGTTGCGGGGCGTAATGTTGATGGAAGGCGCGGGCGCGATGGCCGGGGCTTCGATAACGCTCATGACTCGTATTCTACTCGATCGGACATGATTGTCAATACACTTGTATACTAAATTTGTCGTATATGAGTGTATACCGCTCTTCCCAAAGTTGGATTCTTCGTTTGGGTTTGACCGCGCCGCCCGCTATGCGGGCTCGCTCACGATGACCGGTCCTTAGATTTTTTCTCGGCGATAGATGCCGTCGAAGGTGACGGCCCAGTGGCGGCCCTCGTCGGAGGACGACTTCCAGATCTTTTCCATCGTACCGTCGGGGAGCATGTTGTATTCGATGTGATGCAGGCGGCGGTGGGACCCCATGTAGTCGGCGCCGTCCATGGACATCAGCGACGTATGGGTCGGCGAGCCGTCCATGTTGGCGTTGAGGCTGGAATCGTCGAGCCAATCGAGGTGCCAGCTCGCGGCACCGGGCTGATAGCTGAAAATGGCGAACGAGCGGTGGTTGCCGGCCGCGTCGCGATAGTAATCGTAGAACCCGCAGTTGCCGAGGCCGTGGATCAGCGAGTCGTGACCGATGACCATCCCGTCGGGGGTCGAAACGATCCACGTTCCGAGGAGAAAGTTCATTTGCTTGAACCCGGGCGTGATGCAGGCATCGGCTGCGGCTGCGGGTTTGGCCGGCGCGGCGAAAAGCGAAGAAGCGAGTGCGGCGCAGGCCAGCGTTCGAGCAATGAAAGTACGCATCAGACGGGTCTCACGTGGTAAAGAACATCCGTTCGGGACGTGCGGTAGCCTGCTTCGTTGAATCGTTCCTACCGTTTCCCTTCTTCGGTACTTTCGGAAGCTTTGGACCAAACGTGTGCGGCCTGGCCGCTACGCCGCGGTGACCAGCAGCGTGCCGTCGCCAGCGGTGTCGACCGAGGCCGTGGCGCCTTCGGCAATGAGGCCCGTGAGGATCGCGCTCGACAGCGGATTGGTCACGAGCCGGGCGATGGTGCGCGCGACGTAACGGGCGCCGCTCCCGGCCGCGGAACTCTCGCGCGCGAGCAGCGTGCGCGCCGCGTCGGTGAGCGCGATCGAGATGCGCAGCGCCGCCAAGCGTTCCGCAACGGCCGCGAGCTGGAGTTCGACGATCTTCTCGATCTCGCGTTCGCCGAGGTCGTTGAACCGCACGATGTCGTCGATGCGGTTGAGCAGTTCCGGCCGGATGAAGATGTCGAGTTCGTCCGGATCGGCGTTGCTCGTGAGAATGACCACGGCGTGGCGGA
>CAZZUZ010000074.1:0-9959 GCA_964657315.1 Vulcanimicrobiota bacterium | reverse complement strand
GCCCGTCTTTTTTCTCTCGGGCCCCTCAATCGTAACGGACTTCGTCGTAGTACCGCTTGTCGCCGAGCGCGCGCAAACGTGCGACGAATTCGGGACCCGACGCTTTGCCCGTCTCTTCGAGCTGCAGGGCCTGACGAAAGTACGTCCAGTGCTCGGGGCAGAGGCGCGTCGCCTCGTCGAACCAGCGTTTGGCGAGTTCCGGCTTTCCGTTCTCGTGCAAATACCGGCCGAGCGCGAACGCCGTCGCCCCGCGCGCTTCGTCGTCCGTCATCGGCGCGACGCGGTCGCGTGCCTTCTCCGGGTCGAGCGCGTAGCCGCTGTCGCCGCCGCGCTCGATCCAGTCCCGCAGCGCCGCGATATACCGGGCCCGCGACGCCCGCGCCGCCTCGATGAGTTCCGCGGGCACCGAGGGCGAACTGCGGTCCCGAAACCGGAAGCCGTCGCTCGCGCCGGCCGGCTCCGCCGGACGTACGATTCGCCCGTCCTCGTCGATCCACACGGCCGTCGGCACGTTCTTCATGCCGTACCGTTGCGCGACGACGTGGCCCTCGTCGATGAGACACGGATAACTCGGGACGCCCGCGAGCGCGATCTGTGCGTCGCTCCAGCCCATGATCGCCTGCATGGCCGGGGGAATGACGATGGGTTCGGTCGGCCGGATGAACGCGCGCACCGCGTCCGGACCACCGCTGTCGAGCGCGACCGCGATGATGACGAAGTTCCGATTCGCGAATTCGCGGTACAACGTCTGCCAGACCGGCAGATCGAACCTACAGCCTCACCAAGAGGCCCAACTCATCAGGAGCACTTTCTTGCCACGATAGTCCGAGAGCGCGTGCATCGTGCCGTCGAGATCCGGTAGCCGGAAATCGGGCGCGTCGAGCGACTGCAACGCGGTCGAGCGCGCCTGCGCGGACTCGCCGACGAGCCACACGTTCGCGTCGTCGTCGTGTGCGACGGGACGATCGAGATAGCGTGAGAAGGCGGCGAAGTTGAAGCGACCGGCCGCGTCGACGAACTGCGCCTTCTGCGCGGGCCCGATCGGCACGCAGCGATCGCCCAGACACATCCCTTGCGTCTTGAGTTCCCAACCGGTAGCGGACGCAAGTTCCGCTCGCGGAAGCCAGAGATCGTCGCCGGCAGGCGTCGCGTTCTCGGCGAGCTCGATTCGGTTTTCGGTAATGAGCGTGACGGCCATGAGCTTTCCTTATCGTTCGTGGGTGACGATGCCGCTAGCGCTTCATGCTCACGGCGAAATCGGCGCCGCCGTCCGGTGTGGGCGTAAACGTGAGCGTGACCGGGCGAACGTGGCCGCAATCGGAGACGAGCCAGCGTTCCCGCCACGGCGAATGCGAATCGACGAACCGAACGACCGTTCGGCTCTGCACGATGACGGCCTCGCAGTGATCCATGGCTGCGATCGTCGGCTGTAGCCGCGCCATGACGTCGCTACGCAGCCGCGGGCTCGTCAGGCTTCCGCCATGTGCGGCCGCTACGGCGCGATAGTCCGCAGCACCCGCGGCGGCGGCCGTCGCCGCGAACAAAGCGAACGTCGACGGGAGAGTCTTCGTAATCTTCATACGTCCCGTTACCCGGTATCGCAGAGATTCGCCCACTTCCCCGAGACCATGACGCGCTCGGGACCCTTCGGTAGCGAAGCAAAGATGTAACGGTCCATTACCTCTTCGTGCGGCCCCGCATCGACGCAGACGAAATCGGCGCGCGCACCGCGAGCGATCTCGCCGCAACGTCTTCCGGCCGCCCGCGCGCCGCCGCCTGCGGCGATTCGGTACAGTGCTTCACCACTCGATTCGCCCGCGAGCGAAGGCGTCACGCTGCGGCTCTGTGAGACCAGCCGCTGCCCGTACTCAAGCCACCGCAGTTCCTCCACGACGTCGATCGAGACGTTGCTGTCGGAGCCGATCGCGAAAGTGCCGCCGGCATCGAGATACGCTCGCAACGGAAAGAGACCGTCGCCCAGGTTCGCCTCGGTCGTCGGCGCGAGCACGACCGTCGCGCCGGTGCGCGCGAGCGCGTTCGTCTCCGCCGCATCGATGTGCGTGGCATGGACGAGATTCCAGCGCGCGTCGACATCGGCGTTCGCGAGCAGCCACGCAACCGGCCGCGCCCCGTAACGCGCGACGACCGCGTCGACTTCGCGCTGCTGCTCCGCAATGTGGAGATGGATCGGCGCTGCGCCGGGCGTCCCGCCGACGAGCGCGGACAACTGTGCGGGCGATACCGCACGCAGCGAATGAGCGCACACGCCGACGATCACGTCCGCGTCTCCCGCATAGGCCGACCGCAGCGCGGCCGAGATCTCGAGCACGTCGTCGACGTCGGTTTCGAAGCGTTTCTGGCGTTCGTGCAGCGAAACGCCGCCCGCGTCGCCGTACGCATAGAGCGCGGGCAACAGCGTCGTCGCGATGCCGGCATCCTTCGCCGCCGCGACGAGCGCGTGGGACATCGCGGCCTTGTCCGCATACCAGCGTCCGGCCGGATCGCGATGCACGTAGTGAAATTCGGCGACGCTCGTATACCCCGCGCGGAGCATGTCCCGATAGACGTCGCGTGCGATCGCGAAGAGACGGTCCGGGGTCAGGGATGCGGCGAGCGCGTACATCGTTTCGCGCCATGACCAAAATGTGTCGCCGTCCTCCGACCGCCGCTCCGCGCGGCCCGCCATCGCACGCTGAAACGCGTGCGAGTGCGCGTTCGTCATGCCCGGCAGCAGCAGGCCGCGCAATCGTTCCGAACCCGGTGCGGCTTTCTCGTTCACTCGAACCGATACGATCGTGCCCGCCGCATCGACCTCGACGGCGACACCGGAAGCGAGCCCGTCGGGAAGCAGCGCGCGATCGGCGAAGAGCAGCATGATGCCATCCTACGACGCCATCTGGGTCGATGCCCATCTCGCGACCATGGCGCCGGGATCGCATGGATTCGGAAGCATCGAGCATGGCGCCGTCGCGTCGCGCGACGGCATCATCGCTTGGGTCGGTCCGATGGATCGCCTCGAGGCGGCGCCTGCGGTTCTCGCGCGACGCGTCTTCGACATGGCGGGTCGCACGATCACGCCGGGACTCGTCGATCCGCACACCCATCTGGTCTTCGGCGGCGACCGGCTCGCCGATTTCGAACGGCGCGTTGCGGGCGAATCGTACGAGGCCGCGAGCGCGGGCGGCCGTGGCATCGCTTATACCGTCGAGCGCACGCGCGCGTGCGACGATGCCGAACTCTTTGCAGCGAGCGAACCCCGCATTCGCGCGCTCGCGAGCGAAGGCGTCACGACGCTCGAAATCAAGTCGGGCTACGGGCTCGACGTGGACACCGAACTGCGCATGCTGCGCGTTGCGCGCGCACTCGCCGAAGCGTGCGGGATATCCGTACGTACGACGTATCTGGGCGCACACGTCGTGCCGCCCGAATATCGCGAACGGCGCGGCGCCTACCTCGACCTCGTCTGCGACGACATGATTCCGCGCATCGCACGCGAGCGGCTCGCCGATGCCGTCGACGTGTTCTGCGACGACGTAGCGTTCACGGTACACGAAACGCAGCGCGTCTTCGCGGCCGCACGCGCTTACGGCCTCGCTATCAAAACGCACGCCGATCAGCTCGTCGCGAGCGGTGCCGTGGAACTCGCGGCGCGCAACGGCGCGCTCTCCGCCGATCACCTCGAGCGTACCACGGATGACGGCGTCCGCGCGCTCGCAGCGAGTGGCACGATCGCCGTGCTCTTGCCCGGCGCCTACTACTACCTGCGCGAGACGGTGAAGCCGCCGGTCGATGCGCTTCGCGAACACGGCGTGCCGATCGCGCTCGCGACCGATTGCAATCCCGGCACGTCGCCGGTGTGCGCGCCGGCGACGATCCTCAACATGTCGTGCGTGCTCTTCGGCCTCACTGCGGCCGAAGCGCTCGCGGGCATGACGCGCAACGCGGCACGCGCGCTCGGACTGGACGACCGCGGGACGCTCGAGATGGGAATGCGCTGCGATCTCGCGGTCTGGGACGTCACGAGCCCAGCAGAACTTTGTTACTGGCTCGGGCGTTCGCTCTGCATGCAGACGATCGTCGCGGGCGAGCCGGCCTTCACGCGAACGTCGGCAGCAGCGCTTCGGCGAACTCCGTAAACGCGCCGCCGAGCACCGACGCGCTCACGCGCTCGATCTCGCTCGAGAGATACGTGTCGCCTTCGCGAATTCCATCGGGCACGATCAGCGCGAGCGCGCGCTCGAGTTGCGGCGACGTGTGCAGCGGCCGTCGGAACGCGATCGCGCGCGCGGCCGCCAGCAGTTCGATCGCGACGATCGCGGCGACGTTGCGCGCCATGTCGCCGAGACGACGCGCGCCGTGCGTCGCCATGCTGACGTGATCTTCCTGACCGGCCGAGGTCGGTATCGTATCCACGCTCGCGGGATGCGCGAGCATCTTGTTCTCCGACGCGAGTGCGGCCGCGGTAACCTGCGCGATCATGTAGCCCGATTCGAGGCCTGGGTTCGTCGCGAGAAAGGCGGGCAGCAAACTGAAATCCGGGTCGACCAACAGGGCCGTGCGGCGTTCGGACATGTTGCCGAGTTCGGCGATCGCAACGGCGAGTGCGTCGGCGACGAACGCGACGGGTTCGGCATGAAAATTGCCGCCCGAGATCACCTCGCCCGTCTCTGCGAAGACCAGCGGGTTATCGGAGACCGCGTTCGCTTCGATCGTAAGCCCTTGCGCCGCCTGACGCAGCGTCGTGAGGACGGCGCCGAAGACTTGCGGCATGCAGCGCAGGCTGTACGGATCTTGCACGCGGCCGCAATCGCGATGCGAGTCGTGAATCTCCGACTGCGCGAGCAGCCCCAGAAGCGCCGCCGCGACGTCGGTCTGCGCGGCGTGACCGCGCACCGCGTGAATGCGCGCGTCGAATGGCGAGATGCTTCCCAGTGCGGCGTCGGTCGATAGCGCGCCCGCGACGAGCGACGCCGCGAGCAGGTTCTCGCACGCGACCAAACCCGAAATCGCCAACGCCGCGGACACCTGCGTGCCGTTGAGCAGCGCGAGCCCTTCTTTCGCCTGTAGCGCGAGCGGCTCGAGTCCGGCCGCTGCGAGCGCGTCGCGCGCGGGCATGCGCGTACCGCGATGGTACGCATCGCCGATGCCGAGGAACGCGGCGCTGAGGTGGGCGAGCGGCGCGAGATCGCCCGATGCGCCGACGGAACCCTGTGACGGGATGACCGGCAGGAAATCGCTAACGAGCGCGGCCTCGAGCGTTTCGATGACGCTCCATCGGACGCCGGAATACCCTCGCGCGAGCGAGTTGATCTTCAGCGCGAGCACGAGCCGCACCACGTTCGGCGCGAGCGGCGCACCGACGCCGCACGCGTGCGACACGACGAGGTTATACTGCAGTTCTGCGAGTCGCTCGCGCGGGATGGACGTCTGTGCGAGCTTGCCGAATCCGGTGTTGACTCCGTACACGCTCTCGTCGCGTTCGGCGATGCGCGCTACGACGGCGGCCGCGCGATCGACCGCGCCGCGCGCCGACGCATCGAGTCTTGCCGAAGCGCCGTCGCCGAGTAACGTTCGCAGATCTGCCGCGCTCAACGCTCCCGCGCGATACGCGAGCGTCATCGCGAGAGCATCGGCAAATGAAGGCCGCGTTGCGCCGCGCAGGCGATCGCGTCTTCGTAGCCCGCATCGGCGTGCCGCGCGACGCCCGTCGCCGGGTCGTTCCAGAGCACGCGCGCGAGCCGGCGTGCCGCGCCTTCGGTGCCGTCGGCGACGATCGCGACGCCGGCGTGCTGCGAATAGCCCATGCCGACGCCGCCGCCATGATGCAGCGACACCCACGTCGCGCCGCCTCCGACGGCGAGCATGGCGTTGAGCAGCGGCCAATCGCTGACCGCGTCGCTGCCGTCGCGCATACCTTCGGTCTCCCGGTTCGGGCTCGCGACCGAACCGCTATCGAGATGATCGCGGCCGATCACGATCGGCGCGGAGAGTTCGCCGCGCGCGACCATCTCGTTGAAGGCGAGTCCGATGCGATCGCGGTCCCCGAGACCCACCCAGCAAATGCGCGCGGGCAAGCCCTGATAGGCGATCCGCCGCGCCGCCATATCGAGCCAGTGATGCAGCGATGCGTCGTGCGGCATCAACTCTCTGACTTTGGCGTCGGTCTTCGCGATATCGGCGGGATCGCCCGAAAGCGCGACCCAGCGAAACGGACCGATTCCGCGGCAGAATAGCGGGCGGATGTATTCGGGCACGAATCCCGGAATCTCGAACGCGTCCCCGAGCCCCGCGTCGTGCGCGCCTTGACGCAAATTGTTGCCATAGTCGAACGCCGCAGCGCCCGCGCGTTTGAACGCGAGCATCGCCTCGACGTGCGCGACCATCGATGCCTTCGCCGCTTTTGCGACGCCGGCGGGATCGCGCTCGCGCTCCTCGCGCCAACGCTCCAGCGACCAGCCCGCCGGAAGATATCCGTTGAAGGGATCGTGCGCCGAAGTCTGATCGGTGACCGCGTCGGGACGTATGCCCCGTCGCACGAGTTCGGGAAAAACCTCGGCGGCGTTTCCGAGCAAGCCGATCGAGACCGGACGCTTCGTACGCCGCGCTTCGTCGATCCGCGCGAGCGCGTCGTCGAGGCCGGTCGCCGCGACGTCGAGATACTTCGTGGCCAAACGTTTCTCGATGCGGGCGGGGTCGCACTCGACCGCGAGCATCGACGCACCCGCCATCGTCGCCGCGAGCGGCTGCGCTCCGCCCATACCGCCGAGTCCGGCCGTGAGGATCCACCGTCCGGCGAGATCTCCGCCGTATTTCTGCCGGCCCATCTCGGCGAACGTCTCGTAGGTGCCCTGCACGATGCCTTGACTGCCGATGTAGATCCACGAGCCCGCCGTCATCTGGCCGAACATCATGAGCCCGCGGCGGTCGAGGTCATTGAAATGTTCCCACGTCGCCCAATGCGGCACGAGATTGGAGTTGGCGAGCACCACACGCGGCGCGTCGGGGTGCGACCGGAAAATTCCGGCGGGCTTACCGGACTGAATCGCGAGCGTTTCGTCTTCACCCAGACGTTCGAGTTCGTAGACGATGCGTTCGTATGCTTCCCACGTACGCGCCGCCTTGCCGATCCCGCCGTACACGACGAGGTCGTACGGGCGTTCGGCAACTTCCGGATCGAGATTGTTCATCAGCATGCGAAGCGGGGCTTCGGTCTGCCAGCTGCGCGCCGAGAGCGTCGCGCCGCGCGCCGCTCGCACGAGTCTCGGACGGATCTCGATCGCCATGCACCACGGTTGACGGCGCCCGACGCTTCTTCCTCGGTTACGCTCCGGGCTCTGGAATCCGCGCGAACGATCCCGGACCCGGGTTATGCCCGAGCGGGAGGAGTCGTCGCTTCGATCGCACTGAACGTCTCGAGAATCTTGTACGTGTGCGAGATGCCGGCCGGAACCGTGTAGGAGTCGCCCGTCGTCAGCGTGACGACGTCGCCGTCGAGATGCAGTTCGGCTTTGCCGTTGAGCACGAAGCCGACCGTTTCGTAATCGCGCGTCGACGCTGTTTTGGGTTCGCCGGGTTCTTCGTTACGCCACATCCGCATCGCGCTGCGTTCGCCGGCAGCCAGGATGATTTCACCGTCGGGGCCGCGCGTGCCGTCGGCCGTCGCGATCTTGGTCGTGCTTGTCGTAGCCATACCTGAACCATACCCAGAATTCGCTTGCCGGGAATGCAAACGTTCGCATCGGCTCGCGCGTTATGGTCTCGGAAACCGAGTCCATGAACAAACGCAAGACGACCCTCCCGAACGCGACCGCCTCCGAGAAGGCACTGCTCGCCGCCCTCGAAGCGACGCGCGGCGTGCCTTCGAACGTGCGCCCGGCCGGCACGATGAACGACCGGCGCACGAAGCGGCTTCGCACGCGCGCGGCGCAGACGCGCGCCGCGCTCGACGAAGCCTAGACCTACTCTTCCGCGGCGAGTGCGAAGCCGTCGATCGATCCGATGCCGGTGACGTTGTCGTAGCCGGCGCCCGCGACGTTGTACACGTTCGAGCCCGTCATCACGTCGTGGAACGCCGAATAGCCTTGGTCATTTTGAATCGTATAGAGCCGCGGATCGACCCAGCCGTTACGCGTGCCTTCGACTTCGTTGATCTCGGTCTGCAACGCGGCGAAGACGGGTGAAGAGAGCGACGTCCCGCCGCTTCCGGCGGCCGAGCCGCCATTGAAGATCACTTCGCCCGAACTCGGTGGATCGGGATCGGCGACGAACGAGACGTCGGGAAGATTACGGCCCGTCGTGACGACGTTCGCCGTGTTGGATTGCCAGGCCGGCAGCGGATCGATGACCGAGACGCCGCCGCCGCCGAAGGTCCAGCCGTTCTCGCCGAGCGTCGGATACGCGTTGCCGTCGACTGCGGGAACGTAGAGATAATCGGTGCCGCCGACTGCGGTAAAGTAGTAATCGGCTGCGGGAATCGCGACGCCCTTGATGGTCTGCGGCGCGCCGTTGGTCACGTAGACGCCGCACGCGCCGCCGCCCGTATCGCCGGTCGACGCCGAAAACGTGATCCCTTCCGCCGAGCCTTCCATCGCGATGTAATCGGTTTGAAAGCCGAACGCCGGATCGTCGGTCTCGCACGAACCGAAACTCGAACTGACCGCACCGACGAGGTTGTCGCTCACGATCTTTTCGTACGACGCGGTCAGGCCCTCATCGTCGAAGAACGGTTCGAGATAGAGGTAGTAGTTCGCCGAAGGCGCGAGCGACATGATCGTCTCCGCGTCGAGCGTCGTCTCGCTCGCGCCGCCGCTGTCGGTCGTCGTGTACGGCGTTCCATCGGTATACACGCGCGTTCCGAGATTGGTGCGCGGAATGCCGAACGTCTTGAATTCGAGGGTTGCGTCGGTATCGAGATAATCGCCGTCGAGCAGGGTGGCAACTCCTTGCCCCTTCCCGCCGTAGCCGTGCATCACGGGGAAGTTGTAACCGCCCGCAAACACGCCGGGACCGAGCGCCATATACGTGAGGTAATCGTTCGTGCCGGTATCGGGCGCGATCGTGGGATCGGGGTTCGGATTGGCGGGCGGCGTCGCGGTGGTGAGCGGCTCCGCCGACTTGTACGGGTTGGGCGTGCCGCCGTCGTAGGCGGGATGGCGCTTCGTCGTCAGTTCCGCCGCGCGTTTCGCGGCGATGCGCGCGAGCAGCGGCTGCTGCAGGCTGCGCGCCTGCGCGAGCGTCATCGCTTGCGCGCGCCGGAGGATGTGATCCACGTGCATCGTCACGACGGAATGCAGTCCGACGACCGAAGCCGCGACCGCGCTCAATTCTGCGGGAACGGCGATTGCCTTGACGTTCATGTAGCGCGCGACGCCGTTCTGCACGACGCGATGGATTTCGGTGTGGAAGTACCGCTCGGCAAGCGCGCTCGGCATCGTCGCGCGGATCATGCCGCGATTGGCGTACGTCTGCGTGACGCGAAACCCGCGCTGCTGCAGCAAACGGATCGTGCGCGCGTACGTGGCGGGATCCGGTGCGAAGTAGTTGCGCCACTGGGCCGAGGTCACGAACCGCTTGTAATACGCCGAATGCGGCGTCGCTTGCAGTGCGACGAGCCTGCGCAATTCGTCCTCGTGTTGCGCGCGCATGAGCAGGGACACGCGTACCGGCGTCGTCGCGATTTCACGGCCGATGTCGCGCACGCCGTGCGGGTGGACGATGTCGCCGGCGAGATCGCGGACGATCGTCGCGCGAATTTCCGCGCGGCTCACCGTCGCCGATGCGGGCGTGCCGAACCCGAGCGCGCCGGCGATCGCGGCGGCCGCCGCCGTGTGTACGAACTTCATCGCGCGGTCACTCCGTAAGGAAAGTTGAGCTTGGTGCCGGTACCCGAGATCGTCGCGGTCGCGAGGCCGGTGAGGAACGTCGTCATCGAAGAGAAGATCTGCACCGAACTGCCTTTG
>CAZZUZ010000073.1:0-10016 GCA_964657315.1 Vulcanimicrobiota bacterium | reverse complement strand
TGAGCTTGTTGGCGTACAGGTCGTCGAGCGCTACGAGGATCGTTGCCCAGCCTTCGAGACCGCGACAAGAAGCATATTGAATGATGCGCCAAGCGTTCTCATCGGTCGGCGGTAGCGTCCGCGTGATGCGATTGCATGCGTCCCAGACGTTCGCTCCGCTTTCCGTGATCGAGGCGGTGATCGTAGACGCGCGATCGCTCGGCGGGCCGGCAATGAACGATGGCGGAACGCAAATCAAATTATCCAACGGCTTTGCCTTCCCGGCTGCGGCGATTCGTCCGACAGCAGCGAGGAACGCGGCCGGATCGTCGAGTTCGCCTTCGACGATCGCGATTCGACCGCCCGAAAGATCGGCGCGCGGCTGCACCTTCCAATCCGCAAAGCCCGCGGCTCCCGCAAATGCGTTTGCAAACGTCGCGACGTTGCGCTGCATGCGCAATGAGTCGCCGAGGATATGATACTCACGCTCCGCTTTCGGAACTCCCGCAAGCCAATTACACGACGTCTGGCGATTGACGAGTTGCGCGAGGCCGTCGGCCAAGACGAGTCTTCGATGACCGTATGCGGCTCGAATGAGGTCGCGCTCGGCATCGCTCCAATCCTGTGATTCGTCGATGAGAATATGGTCCCACTCGAGACGTTCGGGGTCGAACGATTTAAGTGCCTCGGCGGTCTCGGAATCATGCAGCAAGGCGGTCACTTCGCGATAGGGACCGTCCAGTTTCGCGTATTCGATCGCGCCGAAGGCGTCGGTGGGAACCGAAACGCCGGCCGCTTCGACGATGTCGAGAAGAAAATCGGTCGCCGTCTCGACTCGCAGCTGCGAATGCGGAATCGTCCGAGCATCGGGCATGCTCGACACGACATGCCGGATGTCGCCGCAGAGCGCGTGGTGATACGTGAGGATCAGCACCCGCGCTCCATGGAAAACGGCGAGACGGCCGGCCAGCAGAATGAGGGCCGTCGTCTTTCCACTGCCGCCATGACCGGCTAGACGGATCGCGACTTCGCCGGCACGCGGAGCCAACGCGGAGATGAATTCGTTCACGATCGCATTGCGCGATATGCGGTCGGTCTTCAACCGGTCGAGCGTCGTGAGCACCGGCCGGTTGAGCAGTCGCTCACGGACGGCACGCACGCCTAGCCGGCGATGTTCGTCCGCGTAAGCCAAGCACGCATTCTGCTCTGTAGCGGCAGCAAAGATCTCGCGAAACCCGGCTTCCTTGCCGACGAGAGAATCGTCGGCTCCACGAAGCTGAATCGTCGGGACCTCCGTGAGCCACGCGAGTGCGTGCACGAAGAGATCCTCGTAGCCGCTTCCCGCTGCGAAATTGGCAATGCCGATCGAGGCGTCGCGGGCTTGATCGACGCAGCTACGCCTGCTGCGAACGCCTTTGTAGACCGCGTAAAGCTGGTTGCCGATGCGCTCGAAGCATTCCGGGTCGAGTTGCTTGATTTCGATGGCGATGAGTCCGGAGACGATCCGTCCGACCGGCGCTCCGGCGTGCTGCTTTCCAGAAAGGGGACGCGGCTCTTCGAAATCGATCGCGATGAGAAGATCGACGTCTGCGCCATTGCGAACGCCGACCAGCAGGTCGATACGATCGGTCGGATGCCGCGCGACGTCGGGCCATTGGGCGCGTATTTCCGCAGCTAGTCGCTCCGCAACGCGAATTTCATTTTGCGGCGACAGCAGGTGAACGTTTAGCACGAGTTTCTTGCAACGGCACGCATGAATGACACATTTGTTATCATCAACACGCTCGCGCGACCTCCTCACGTCACCTATCGCATACACTACTCAATCGTCGGAATAAATCGTCGCGAACTCGCTCGGGAGTTCGGGGCAGGTCGTCAGCACGTACGGCGCGGGACGCCCATTTTTTCCCTCGACGGCGACGGCATCGGCTGCCGCCGTAATCGTCGGCATTTCGAGCGGCTTCGCGAGCGGCAGGACGACTTTCCCTTCCGCAACGGTCGATGCGCCCTTCCACGGCACGACGCCGTCGATCGTCTCGCAGACGAGATCCGACGAGGCGGCCAGGGCCCGCCCGAGCGGCGTGGTCGCAACGGTGCGAACGCCCACCCTCGCGAGTACCGAATCGACGCTCTCACGCGGATCGCGCTCCGGAAAACGCAGATACTTGACGGCAACGAGTTCGGGCCGTCCGACCGGAAACGCGAGGCACGACATCGGGTTTCTCGCCGCAGACTTCTCACACGTGCCGCTAGAAGCTCGCATTCCGGCCGGCGTCCATCGATACGCGCCGTTGGTGCGTTCGACGTAGCCGAGCCGGCTCAGCACCGCGGCATCGCGCGGATGGTCACGAAGCGCGGCGAGGCGGAAGCGAACCGGGAGGAATAGTCTGCGGCCGAACGCCGACGAAATCCGTGCGGCGTACGTCGCTCGTGTCGCGGCGTCGAGATCGTCGGGCGTCGCCGCGGCGGCGAGCGTCAGATTCGGGAGGCAGCCCGTGAGGAGGCCTCCGAGACATAGGCTTACGGTTGTCGCTGCGACGGCTCTTCCGAATGAAAGCATGTTCGCAGTATGGCAAAAGAACGCTCACGAGGGCATTGGTACACCTACCGTATTTAACGCATTCCGACGTGCGGGGTGAGTTTACGAGAACGTATCACCACAAGAGTCGTAGGGAACACCCCCATTGTTCCTGGCGAGTACATCCTTTACAGTTGGCAATACGATGGTTTTCAGCGTGCGGGCATGGTTTTGCGTCGCCGGCTTTTGTGCGATCGCCGCTTGTAGCGGAGGGTCGAGCGCTGTGACGCCTCGCGGGGCGCATCCGTCGCCGGCGCCTTCCGCGAGTCATTCCGCGGGCGCAACGTCGACCCCGACGCCCGCGCCGTCGGCGACCCCGAGCAACGCTCCGTCTCCCGGAGCCACGTCATCCGCAGCGATCGCGGCGGCGAATGCGTCGCTCACCAACGTGCAAACGATGTACGCAGCCTTACCGCATGCCAGTCTCTCCGCCGATCTCTCGACGCTCGCCTCGCAAATGGTCGCTTCGGGCCAATTCAAAACCGCGGCCGTAACGCCGGGCGGGATCTCGGCGACGCTACCCAACGGCAGCCCGGCACTCGTCTTCGCCGACCACGTCGGCGACACGTCGAACGCCACGGCCACGACCGCCCATCGCGTCCGGGCGTCATCAGCCGCCGATGCGCGACGCCGCTTCACGTCCTTCGCACCGAAAAGCGAGACGATCGCCGTGCTCGTCAACAGCACCGACAAGAGCGGCGCGTTCAATCCCGTCAACCAGCAAGTCATCGCGTCCGCGATCGGCGGCGCGGGCTTCAATAACGGCCACTACGGCGTCGACGAGGGCGACGTAGAACTCGAATCGTTCGACCAGATCGGCATCGGAGGGAGCGTCGACGTTCTCGACATCGCGACACACGGAATGGTCGCCCAGGATGCGTCGGGGAACCACTATTACGTCTGGCTCTCGGACACGCCGATCACGGGAGCCGAGCTCGCGAATTACGCGACCGACTACGCCGCCGGGAACATCCAATACGCCGTGACCCTTTCGAACGGGACGATCGACGACGAGCCGACCTTCTCGTTCACGCCGGCTTTTCTCGCAAATCACGTCACGTTCCGGACGGGCGCCATCCTCATCAACGAATCGTGCGATGGCCAAGAAGCGTCGGTCGCCTCCGCCGTTCGAGCGACGCTCAAGAACGCGGATGTCGGTCGTTACTTCGGCTGGGACAATCCCGTTGAGGGCGATGCGGCGGATCAAACGGATGCGTTCGTTTGGGATCGTCTGCTCGGCGAAGCTTCGACGACGCTCGCACAATTCGTCACGCAGCGCGTTCCCGCGCAGCGGCCGTTTCCGCTCGACGACATCGACGGCATCCTGACGAGCGAAACGCGCTCGGGCCCCCTCGGCACGTCGACCCTGACGTACGCGCAATCGCCGGCGTCAGCCGCCGGACCGCAAGCGAACCTCATCGTCAGCGATTTCGGCGGCGAGAATTTTGCGACGCCGCCCGTTGAGTATTTTCTGCCATCGATATCGTACGTCGCGGTCGGCGAGGATCCGGCGAATCCGACTCTGACGATCTATGGCAAGTTTCCGCCCCAGCCGGGTACGGCCGCGGTCATCGATCCGACGCAGACGTCCGCGACGGCCATCACGCCCACGACGTGGGCGACCGATCACGTCGTCATTCCGATTCCGGTCGCGGGCCTCGGCTCCAAGGGGCTCGTCGTGGTGCAAAGCCTCAACGGCATCGGCAGTAACGGCGTGCCCCTCACGCAGTGGTCGGGCACGCTGACGGGCTCGGAAAGCGCCACATGGTCCGCGATGGGCACCGGTTCCGGCTCCGGCTCGGGCTCGATCGGGACGTCGTACGCGATCGATTTCCGGGCCGACGTGCACTCGGTCGTGCCGTCGATCGATGCCTCGCCCGTGCCGCAGAATCTCACGTTCACGAACGTCGAAGGCGACTCGACGGCGAAAGTCACGTCGATCGGCGGCGCGTTCACGACGAGCGACGGTATGCACGCGGCAAACCTCGCATTGAGCCCGAACGCCGCCACACTGACGCCCAATGAGCCGCCGCTCTCGAACGCATTCTACGTTCGCGCGGTCGCCGGGCAGCCGTCGAGCTGCAACAACGCGATGCCGGGGCCGCAGACTTCGGGACCGGCGAACGTCTTCTGCCCGGGCGTCGCGTTCGACGCGCGGGCCGCCGGCACGTGTACCGACGACAACGGTCAACTCTGCTCGAACGCGTCGTGGAACGCGCTCTTCGCCTTCGGCGCGATTCCGGGCGTCAACGACGGTCTCGTGACGTTTACGATGGACACATCTTCCTACGCGATCACGGTGACGAGTTCCAACGCGAACATCTCGACCAATCAGTTCGAAGCATCCGCTCAAGTGAACGGCGGCATCGCGGGCTCCATCGGCGCGCCCGTGGGCGCGCCGAACGGGAAGCAGCCGGCGCTTCTCTCGCGCGCGCTGTTACATTAAGCGGCGAGCCTACGCTCGCCGCGCGTCGGCCCGTTCGAAGAGTTCCAAGCCGACGTCGCTGCAGAGCGGCTCGATACCGAGGCCGCCGCGCGGAAACGCTTCGCAGATCTCGCCGTACTCGTCGAGTGCGGAGAAGAGTTCGGCCCGCGACAACTCGTTGAAGTAGCCGCAGCGGCCGATCTCGAGTTTCGGCATCGGAGCCACGAGGTTGCCGCCACGCTTCTCGATGATCTTGCGGTGGCTCGCCCACATGACGCTCTCGTCGCGCAAGATGTCGTGCCGTAAGCTCAATCCGAAATCGCCGAGCAGCGTCAAGATGCGTTCGAACGTCGTGCGGTCGATGAAGCTCGCGCGCAAACCCAGGTACGCGCTGAAGCCCATGTCGATCGCGACCGCGTGGCCGTGCAGCAATCCGGCTTCGATCTCGAAGCCGGGCGACCACGTGTGGCCGTACGCGTGCGGGCGGCACTGGTGCGTCTCGTAGAGGTTGCCGTATTCCGCCGCGATGTACGATTGCAGCGCGCCCGCGACGATGTTTTGCGAGAGTCCGTCGATCGCATCGCCCGGCGCGCAGCCGACGGTGCCGAAACGCGTGGTGATGAGCCGTTCGCCCGCTTTCTCGAGATCGCCGAAGAGCGAGGCGTTGGTCACGGCCGCGATCTTGACGATCTCGGCGATGCCGTGCCGCAGCCAGCCCTCGTGCAGCGTGGCAAAGAAGTGCCGGTCCGTAATGCAGACGACGGGCGGATGGTAGGCGCCGGCCAGATTTTTGTAGCCGAAGCCGTCGCTGCACGTCCGGGGCGACGGACCCGCATCGATGCCGCTCACGATCGACGTTGCGAGCATCACGTACGGCGTGTTGCGGCCGTAGAGCGCGCACGCGAGACCGCCCGTGTCGGCGAGCACGCCGCCGCCGGCGATGAGGACGGGCTCGTTCCGCGCCACGCCCAACCGCTTGAAATCGCCGAGCATCCGCTCGACCGTCGCGAGGCCTTTGTCTTCTTCCGTCGCACGATACACGAGCTTCTCGAGCACGATGTCGTGGACGCGGAAGTACGCCGCGATCTGGTCGCCGTAGAGCGCCTCGACGTTCACGTCGATGACGCACACGCATCGCCCGAGCGGACGATAGATATTGCGCAACTCCAAGCATTCGATCGAGAGTACGCGGTCGACCGTGCGAATCGACGACGACGTGCGCAAGGTCATCACGGCATCGACGCTGCGCCTGTCGTTCGTAGCAAAAACGTGCCCTTCGGACTCGCGATACGTCGAGGTCGGATAGATCGCGTGCGGATTGCGTTCCACCATGCGCGCCGCGAGCCGGCGGTAGTGCGAACTGTACTTCGCGTCGGGCAGTCGATCGATGAGATATTTCGCGAGCCGGATGTCGCGCACGTCGTGCGCCGCATGGACGCGATCCGCCAACTCCGACCACTGCGCCGGACTCGCGTCGAGCGCGCCCGCGACTTCGCTCAGCGCCGCGAAGAGTTGACGTAGCGGCAGGTTGAGCGCGGCGCGCAGGATGCGCAGGGGAGCGATCGCTCGCACGACGTTTTCGGCCGCGACCGCTGCGGCGAAGTCTTCGCTGAACACGGGAGCGTCGACGATCTCGAGCAAGAACGCCTCGAAGCTGCTCGACGAGAAGATCGTGGCGAGCCGTTGCGACAGATCGCTCGCATGTTCGGTACCATGATCGGCGCCCAGCAGCGCGCGGACGGTCGGGAGTATCGGGGGCATCGCGCATTTGACTGCAGTCGACCGCATTACGGCACGGCCTCGCCGCAGACTGCTTCGATCGATTCCGCGAAGAAGCGAGCGAGCGGGACGCCCGCGGCTTCCATCATCGTCACGATCACGCTTTGCGGCGCGAACGAACAATACGGGCCGGCCTCGAGAAACCACGGCTTGCCGTTCCGGTCGATCCGGAAATCGAACAGATTGTAGTGACGGCTTCCGAGGGCGGCATACGCGCGCCGGGCGGCGTCCCACACCGCGGGCACGATCGGATCGTCGAGCGGCACGATCCACGATTCGGTTCGCGTCTTTGCGGCGAGTGTGAGGTCGCCCGAACCGCTTCGCTTGAGCTTGTCGATGCGCCGCCGCACCGGCCGCGACTCCGCGTCGACGAAGTATTCTTCGAGCGGCAGACAGTGCAGTTCGCCGTCCCGCTCCACGACGCCGCAGCGGACTTCACGCCCGAGTTCGACGTACGACTGCACGAGCGCGGTCTTCGAATGTGCGAAGGCGGCTTCGAGTGCCGCCGGGTAGTCGCTCGCCGTACGAACGAGCGAAAGACCTTCCGAATTATCGGCGTCGTTCGGCTTCACGACGGCGGGCAGCGCGAGCGTCGGACGTGCGCCCGCGCGTATCGACTCCCACGCGGGCACCGCGACGCCCGCCGCGGCCACGATCGCGTTCGCTTTGACTTTGTCGGCTGCGAGCGCCATGACGGACGGAGGGTTGCCGAGATAGGGAATCTCGAGGAGGTCGAGCAGCGCGCGCATGTCGGTCATGCCGCGCAGGCAGAACATCTGCGGCAGCGCGGCGTCGACGGCGAGCGCTTCGATCGTCTCGACCGCTTTCGCGAAACTCTCTGCGGGCCCTGCGGCGACGTCGGCGTCCGCAAGTGAGATCGGAAAGCGCCACGAGCCGTCGGGCGACACGTGCGCGATGACGAATTCGTAGCGCGCCGCATCCTGTAGGGCTTCGATGCAGCCGCGTGCGTAGAGTTCGGAGAGTTCGCGGAAGTGGTCGCTCACGGGCGACCCGGCGAGCTGCAGGATGCGCAACGCCACCCTAGTCGCCTCCCAGCTGCACGAGTTTGCCGATGTTGAAGTCGATCTTGAGCCAGCCGCGCCGTTCGAAGACGTCGCGCAGCAAGAGCAGCGGCACGTGCCAGTGGTAGAGCATCACGAACGGCAGCGGATCGCGCCAATCGAGCACCGCCTCCTTACCGCGCGCGATGACGCGAAGCCGCTCCGCGACGCGTCGCGGAGAACGCAGCGACGTGACGATGCGCCACAGCTCGTGATAGAGCCAATACGTCGGCCGGCTCTCCGGCAGCGGAACGATCGGCGCGGTCGCGATGGGATCGCCCAAATAGGCCGCCGCGACGTCGGGATGATCGTAGAACATCGTGATGGCGGAATGCGTGCGCGGATTGCATTCGATCGCATAGATCTCTCCATCGTCGTCCGCGCGAATGAAATCCATCGACGCCTGCCCGGTCAGCGAGAGCGCTTCGCCGAAACGGCGCACCCAGCGTTCGATCTCCGGCACGTCGACGTTCTCGTAATTCACTTGAAACGCCGACGATTCGCAACAGCAATGGACGCGCAGCGCGCCGTTGCGGAACGTGCCGTGCGTGCAAAACTCCGTACCCGCGATGAACTCTTGCATCACCCACGGGTTGTCGCGCGAGATCGGCAGCGTTCCGACGAAGGCTTCCGTCTGCGCGAGCGTCGGCAGCGGCAGCTTCGTGAGATCGAGCCGCCGCACCGAATCGTACGCGATGCTCTTGAGGATGAACGGCCGCTGCTCCGCAGCGAAATCGAACTCCAGGACGTCGCGCGGCTCGGTCACGAGAACCGACTTCGGCGCGCGCAGACCGATCGCGGCCGCCGCCGTCGCGAACGCGTATTTGTCATCGAGGCGCTCGATCGTATCGGGCGCGACGTGCACGACTTCGCAAAGCGCAGAGAGTTGCGGCAACGCAAGCGAATCGTAGAGACTCGCAACCGGGCTGCACACGGGGACGTAGACGTCGACCCCCTCGCGCTCGACGATGGCGGCGAGCGCACGGGCGTACTCCGGCGCTTGCGGCGGCGGGATCGTGTAGAACCGCGCGACCGCCCGCGAATGGCGGTGCGCCGTTAGCCAATACTTGTTGCTCTCGGCGAGGATCACGCGATGGCCGGCCGCGTGGAAACTGCGCGCGAGCTGCAGCGCCTTCGTCATCTTGCCGCCGGAAATGAGGACGGTTTTCGGTGTCGCCGGACGGCCCGGCGACCGCTTCGGCCGGCGCAGCGCCTGCACGGCGCCCGCCGCTACGCTTATCACGAGTGCCCCGAGCGTGATCGGAAACGCGAGCGTGAGCGCCGCAGCGGCTGCGGCAGATTTGAGTGGCGCGCCGGACAACGCGGTTACCTCGAACGCGTGATGAGCGTCAGGCCGTCGCGGATCGGCAAGAGCACTTGCTCGACGCGCGGATCGGCCGCGACGGTTCGATTGAAGGCCGCAATCGCTTCGCCGTTATGCGTGCGCGCGGTGCGGAGATACGGTTCGCCCTGCATGAGCGTGTTGTCCACGCAGATCAAGCCGTGTTCGGCGAGCAGCGTGCCGCCGACGATAGCTTCGAAATAGGCGACGTAGCCCGCTTTGTCGGCATCGATGAAGACGAGGTCGAACGTGTCGCCGGCCGCTTGCAGTCGCGCGAGCGAATCGATCGCCGGTCCGAGTTCGATGCGAATCTTGCCGCCGTGCGGCGAGCGGTCGAGATTCGCGCGGGCGGTGCTCGCCGCAAATGCGTCGAGTTCGCACGCGACGAGCGTCCCGTCGTCCGGGAGCGCTTCGGCCATCGCGAGCGCCGAATACCCGGTGAACAAGCCGATTTCGAGCACGCGCCTCGCGCGCGTGGCCTTGACGAGCACGCTCAAGAAGCGCCCTTCGACGTGACCCGAGAGCATCTCGGATTCGAGCGCCACCGCGGTCCGGCCCGAATCGTGCAGCGATGACCAATCCTGGCGTTCGGTGACGCGTACCAGTTCGGCGAGCGCCGCGGACGGTGCCGTCGTCATCTCTTCCGTGTATCCGTCGAGACCGCCGGCGAGTTCGGTCGTGACGTCCAGTACCCGCACGAACTCCGGATCGTCGTAACCGAGCGAGCGCGAGCTCTCGCGCAGCCTCTCCAAGTGTGCGGCGACGATGCGCAGCGGGGTAACCGGACGTAACATTCATCCCTTTGACTGCACGGAACGAATTTCGTCGCACCGTGCGTCTAATCGCCGTTCG
>CAZZUZ010000072.1:0-10093 GCA_964657315.1 Vulcanimicrobiota bacterium | reverse complement strand
GTCACGACGCGATAGCCCATGCGCTTCGCTTCGAGCGTGAGCATGCGGCCGAGCTGGCCGCCGCCCAAGATCCCGATGGATTCGATCGTCTTCACCCTAGACGCGTCGTTTCGACGGTCGCGGCGGCGGCCGCCGTGCGCTCGTTGAGGCGGCGCAACAGATCGCGGTCTTCGATCGCGAGGATGCGCGCTGCGAAGAGCGCGGCATTGGTCGCGTTGCCGATCGCCATCGTCGCGACCGGAACGCCCGCGGGCATCTGCACGATCGAGAGTAGCGAGTCCATGCCACTCAGTGCGGCGCTGCGCACGGGCACGCCGATCACGGGCAACTGCGTCTTCGCGGCGGTCATCCCCGGCAGATGCGCGGCGCCGCCCGCACCCGCGATGATGATTTTGATGCCGCGAGCCGATGCGGTCGAGGCGTAATCGAAGAGCAGATCCGGCGTGCGATGCGCGGAGACGACGCGCATCTCGTGCGCGACGGCGAGTTCGGCGAGTGTGGTCGAGGCGGCGCGCATCGTTTCCAAATCCGAAACGCTGCCCATGATGATGCCCACGCGGGGATGATCCATAGCGGCGACCTTCGCGCGCCGCGCAGGGGCGACCTCGACGCGACTGCAAGGCACGGTGCATGCCGACCCGTGTTGCGATCATCACCGGAGCCTCGTCCGGCATCGGCCGAGCGCTGAGCGAACGCGCGGTGCGCGCGGGCTGGAACGTCTTCGCCGTCGGGCGTCGCGCAGCGCGTTTAGCGGAACTCGAGACGGTCGTGCGCGGCGCGACGGGCGAACTCGCAACGCTCGCGCTCGATCTGCGCGAAGACGGTTCCGCGACGCGCATCGTTGCCGAAACGCTCGCGAAGTTCGGGCGCATCGACGCGCTCGTCAACAATGCGGGCGGCGTCGCCGTCGGCGACATCTCGCAGCAGAGCGACGACGCGCTCTACGAGCAAATGGAGACGCACGTCATCGTGCCGCTCGCGCTCACGCGCGAAGCGCTGCCGTCGCTGCGCGCGTCGCGCGGCGTCGTCGTGTATTTCGGGAGCGGCGTCGCGCGCATTCCGGTGGGCACGCTCGGCGCGTATCCGCCGGCCAAGGCGGCCGTGCGCAGCATGGCGCGCATCGCGCGCAACGAACTACGCTCGAGCGGCATCGCCGTCACCTACGTCGATCCGGGCGCGGTCGCGACGGAATTCATGACGCGCGCCGGGTTTGCGGGTCCGCCGCCCGGGCTCGCCGCCTTTCCCGCGGACGTGGCCAAGGCCGTCTTCGAAGGCATCACCAAGCGCAAAGCAGTCGTCAACGCCGTGCCCTGGCAGACGTTCTTCGTTTCGCTCGCGGAAAAGGCGCCGCAAATCACCGACTTCATCCTCTCGAAAGCGCCCTCGCTCATCGGCGGCCAGATCGTAGCCGACCTCGCACCGCATTCGCCGTTCGCGGCAGCGGTCGCGCCCCAAGCGGAAACTATCGCCGCACCGCCGCCCATTGCGGCGATCGGACCCGCGGTTACCACCATCGAGGATCCGGCGTCCGAGCCACTCGCGTCGCCGGAGCCGCCGCTCTCACCGTTGGACGCGGCGCTTTCCGAGCAGAGGGCGCGCATGGGCAAATTCAAGATGTCGCCGGGCTTCGTGCGCAGCGTGCTCGTGCCGGGCAGCGATCTCGAACTCGGTGAGGTCGCCATGCGCTGGGCCGGAATGCCGAACAAGCACGAGCGGGCTCTGACCAACGACGTGCTCGACGCGCTGGCCGCCGCGGGATACCTCGAGCATCTCGAACCCGAGAGGTACCGGGTCATCCGTGACGCAGATTCGTAAATCCACGGCGTCTACTTACCGAAACCTCAAATAATGGTGGATGGACTTTTGGATCTCGCTGCCCTCTTACTCGCCGGCGTCATCGGCGCTCTCGTGATCGAACCGACCAAAGCTTACGTGCGCGTCACGGCCGAGCGGGTGCGTACCGGCCGCAGGCGCTGAGAGCGCTCTCAGAACCGAGCGTTCGCGAGGCTTTGCGGCCCCGCTGACGTAAGCGTGGCACCATGAAGATCGTCCGCCTCTTCGGCGGGCTCGCTGCGCTTTGTGCGCTGGCGACGGCCGGAGTGTTGTATGCGGGAATTCCTGCGCGCAGCTTTGACCTCCAGACGTCGCCGACCACGGTCAGCCGCCCGACAGCCGATATTACCGATACCTATTTATTTCCGAGCCCGACCAATCCGGACAACGTCGTCGCCGTGATGGACGTCTATCCGTTGATCGCCCCGGGCCAGGGCTATAACACGTACTTCGATCAGAAAGTGCTCTACACGATGCACTTCGACAACAAGTACGGCGCGGAAGCCACGACGCCGGGCGCTCGCCCGATCGACGACGTGGTCATTCAGTTCTCGTTCGCGGCCGCCGGCGGCGGTACGCAGGAAGTGTTCGTCTACGGCCCCGCCGCACCGACGAGCACGGGCCCGACGACCAAACTCGTTCAGAGCGGCTCGTACAACGGCACGGGCTTCATCAATCGCCCGTTCACCGCGTCGACGTCGTTCTACAACACGGTACCGTTCTCGGTGTTCGCCGGCGCTCGCCGCGACCCGAGCTTCTTCAACTCGGCGCAGTATTTCCAGATTTTCCCCGATCGCAATGAGGGCAGCACGGCGCAGACGTGCTTGCCCGGCGGTTCGGGTTCGTGCCCGGGTGGCTTCACGGCATCCGGCGACGCATTCGCCAACACGAACGTTCTCTCGATCGCAGTCGAAATTCCGAAGTCGGAAATCGTCGCAGGTAACAACGGCGTCGTCGCTTTCTGGGCAACGACCAGCACGCAGTCGGGTAAATGATGATGAAACATTCGATGAAGATCGCACTCTGCACGCTCGCGCTCGGCGCGGGCATCGCGGGCTGCAGCAACGACCCGACGGTGCTCACCGGCGGCGAGACGACCAACGGCTCGAACATCACCTTCGTGCAGATCGATCGCGAAGGCCGCCCGGGCGTCAAGGAACTCTTTCTGCCGTACGCCTCGCACGAAGCGTTCAACCGCGAAGTTCCGAACGCCGACACGACGACGAGCGGCCAGATCAACACGTTCGTGACGGGCGCCCCCGCCGGCCGCAGCGCCGCGATCGGAGCCTACGTGTCGAACCTGCTCTCGCCCGACGTGCTGATAGCAAATCTTAACGATAATTCCACGCGCGCGTCGTACCTCGGATACGAAACGAACGCCGGGATCGCCGCCGACTGCACGGGTCAAACGCCGACGACGTTCGGCGGCCGCGCACTCACCGACGACGTCGTCAACGTGATGCTCGGTCTGACGTTCGGCAATCTCGCGACGACGTCGAACCCGACGGTCCCGTCCGCCGCCGCACCGACGCCCGCCCCCGCAGGCACGCTCGCGCCCGACGACGGCAACGAGCAGAACGGCACGAACGGCAAGCCCAACCTCACGAACCAGATGGCATCGTGCTCGACGAAAGGCTACACCTTCGGCTCGTTCCCGTATCTCGCACCACCCGTTTAACAATCCGGCAGGGGCCGAGCCGTCGATTCCGTACCTTTGGCGGTCGGCCTAATGCCGCGTGGGGATGTAGCTCAGCTGGTAGAGCACTTGCTTCGCATGTAAGGGGTCAGGAGTTCGAGTCTCCTCATCTCCACCACTTCGCCCGCAGCCTGTAAAGGTTTGCGGGTTCTTCTTTTGTTAGGCTCTGAAGTATCTACGACCATTTTACGACCATTCGCGGCAAAATCAGCCGTAGTCGGCTCTGCAAATGCTGCGTCCATGGCCCTAGAAACCGTCCGATCGGCGGCCTTGAGCAGGGGGCCGTAGACGTCGAAAACCATCCTCGTATCGATTTGGCCGATGCGGCTCGCGATCTCGAGCGCGTTTGCCCCCTCCTGGATCGCAACAGAATTAGACAAATGCCGCATTGAGTGGAATGTCACGTCGGGCAAGCCGAGGCGCTTTAGGGCCGGCTTACAAGAGCGGCGAATAAAATTACTCTTGCGGAGTAAGCCGCCTTGCCCGTCGGTAAACACCAAAGGCCCATCGTATCCGTTCGCTCGTTGAACCGATCGGCGAACGTCAAGGGCGGCCAGAGCGCGAGGCGGAAGTGCAATCTTGCGTTCCGAGGCGTCCGTAAAAAACTGCAGATTGTGATGACGAGCACCGGACCAACGGTGAATGACAGTATGATGCTGCGCCGATTTGTGATTTATGTCCGTTTATGACTCTAGGCCGGATAATAGACAAGTCGACATTGCAATTCTGTTTGAATCGCAGTGTCGATCAAGGTCGCGCGTTAAGCATAGAGTGTGCTCGCGGCTGAATTACCGAGGAGCTGATAAAAGCTGAGCCAACCTGCGACCGTATGGATCAGAACGGGCATCCGGTCAATTCTTTATTTCTGAGAATGCAAGAAACGTTCCCCGATTATCCTCCGGCTATGGTTCCAGTGCCATTTGAAATAATAGACGGTGCCATCGACAGTATCGTGAAAGGCACTTCGTTTTTTCCCGGAGGTTGGGGATTCCGTAAATCAGTCGACGATGAGCTACCCAAATGGCCTGAACACAAGGTAATGGTAATCGGCAATGATTGGGGCAATGAAGGCGGCTTTAGTCTTGCGCGGAGCGTCGGCCACGAAGCAAACGGCTCGACTTGGCGAGGCATACTCGATCTTTTTCCGCAGGTATTTGACAACATTCAAGATTGCTTTTTTACCAATTCATTCGTGGGGCTTCGCGAAGGAAAGCAGTCGTCGGTCGGAGCTTGCCCAGGCCGCCAGGACCCAGTCTTCAAGCAACGTTGTCGAGAGTTCGTTGCATTCCAATTAAGCGCGCAGAAGCCGAGGTTGATTCTAACCTTTGGAAAGTGGGTTCCCGATATGCTCTCACAACTTGCGCCGAGACTGGCACCTTGGAAAGAAGACGACGAGCCGACCTGGCAAGCAATTGACAGCTTCGGCCCGATCCAACATGAAGTGTTTTTCGATGTTTTACCGAGCCAGCCAGTTGTTGTCTGCGCGCTTACGCATCCGGACCGCGGTCATTTAAATCATCGGCACCGGAACTACGGTCAGTATGGCTCCGAGCTCGGACTCCTTCGCGGAGCTGTGAAGGCAGCGCGCTTGATGGATCACGGAGTCGTCGTTTCGCTATAGCAAACACGGTGCTAGTAAACCGGCACGATTACATTTAGAGCAAGTGCACGAGTAATTTGGACGCATTGAGCGAAGCGTACGTCGGGTAAGCCAAGTCGCTTTGCCGCTGCCTTAAAGTCACGGCGAAAAAAGTTGCTTTTCCGAAGCAATCCGCGTTGACTATCTGGGAATAATAGCGGACCTTCTATTCATTCGCCTTTTGATCGGATAGATGAGTCGCTAGTGCCCAGGGCAATGCGATATTGAGCTTCGAAGCCCTGGTCTTGCGAACGGCGCTGGCTTCCCAGAATATTCGTCAACGACCATAACCTCGACCTCGATCGTCTCTCGTTGAAAGTCTACGTGCTTCCAGTGAAGAGCAAGGAGTTCGCTCTCGCGGATCGCCGTCATTATAGCGACTACCAGGAGCGTTTGAAGCCAAACAGGTTCGAGTTGCTCCATGAGAATCATTGCCTGCTCGATGGTCATACCCGACGGCGAATACTATCTCGATATATACGTTCAATACGAACGCAATTCGCATCCAGAGAAGACGAGATTGACGGATCGGAGTGGCACGACGGAGAGATGGTCTACGGGACCGGGCTTCACGAAGATCGATTCCGATGACGTCGTCATCGCGGCCTCTGCCAAGGTAGATGCCGCTCAAGGAATTGCAGACGACGAGATTATTTCGTTCGAAGTCGTCGGAGACTTCTTACGCTGTCGAGGCTCGATTGAAAGCTGACTCAGTGACCGGGCCGATGTGTCCTCGACGCTCTAAAATGCGAAAGATCAGCACGCTTCGATGCGCACTGACTCGAAATACGCGTTGCGCTTTCGCGGATCAAACCGCAATCAATGCCTTGAGACGAGTAATCGACATTTAGGGATGCGAACGCTTCGTTAGCGCCTCAAAAGCATAGTGTAATGCGTAATTTGTCACGTTTAGTTGGGTTTTCTCACTCGCATAGCGAATAAGAGCATCTTCGAAATGATCGCTGCTTGCCGTCCTGAAAGGCAATCTTGATGTCGTCATTAGCGCTTCCCTCAAACGCCGCCCTTCTTCCACTTCTCGCGCGAGCTGAAAAACGCGAAGCGGTAGAGGCTTTGATCCTCGGCCGAGCCCGGAAACACGTCGCTATGGACGTGACAATCGGCGTAGCTGGTTTCTTGCCGCTTCCCGGAGCCGGATTGGCTTCGAATAATAGCGGCAATCGTGGCACAAGGACCCGTAATCTACCAGCCTTTAGCGCGTGATATCGCCGCGATCTATGGGCGGAAGCCTGGCAAAGTCGAAAACGAAGAAGTCATATACGGGGCTTTAACCGGCGGCGTTCAAGACATTGCCGTCGATCTCGGAACGGAATTTTTTCGGGAAATTGCGATGGAGCTCGTTCAGGACGTTGGCCTCGGGACACTAACCTCGATCATTCCCATCTTGGGCGGAATTGCTTCCACGGCTATCGACTCGAAGATCGCATGGACGATGACATGGCGCGTCGGCTTAATGCTGGCGCTCTACCACGAAAACGGCGGAAAGTGGATCGAGAGCAGAAAACACACTTATGAGCTCGTTCGCCGACGAATGAAGATACAAAGTAAAGATGGGCAGGCGAGGCCCACGATTCGGCAGATAGTCGAACAAAACAAGGCCGTCATAAAGAATCAAGAAGCGTCGGTCGGTCTTCTAGCTCAGATATTGCTCGATCAGGGGTTCACCAAAGACGAAGTGCGCGAATCGCTGACCAAACGACAGCTTCCAAGGGAGCTGATCGATGCAGTCTTGTCTTCGCTTTAAATAAAGATCATTTTGAGCGAACAGGAACGATCGGGCAGAGCAAGAGCGGCGGCAGATGCAGTCGGCGCTTCGGTTCCGATCGACATCCATGCCGAGGCGGTAAATACGGATGTTATTGCAGCTCTAGGCCGCTGGCGTCACGTTGATCCACAAAGCCTACACGATCTTTCGACCACGCTATGGACCAAAAACGGCATCGCGATATCCGACAGTCCATCATACCTTCACGCACTGCATGGGTTCGTCGCGGAAAAAGTCGTTTTCGACGATTTGTCGCCAACTCATCACGTTGTTTGGCCGGAACAAACAAACGTACCAGCACTTGACATGATCGTCGATGGTACACCGACCCAGATCAAAGAAGGCACGACTGCTTTCCGACAAGTTAGACATGCGAAGTTGCGTTATCCACATGTGACTTCCTTTATCACGGACAAGGCCACTGCGGAGCGCCTGCAGGCGCATGACATCGATGCTTCGGGTGTCGAGGGTCTTGAGCCCAGCGAAATTGCGAAGCACACCCACGATAGCGTACTGGGTCTTCAGGCGCTCGAGCATGCCAGCCAACTCCACATACCGCTGCTGACTTCCGTCTTCGCCATCTGCCGCTATTGGAACCGGTTCGATGCCGGGAAAATCGATATGACAACTGCACTAACTTTTATGGGAACCGACATTGCCGCTCAAAGCATTGGCGCAGCTGCGGGACTCAAGCTAGCCGCCATCTACGTGGTTGCAACCGGCGGCTTTGGCATTGCGGCATTGCCATTGACAGGTGCAGCGATGGTCGGCGCTCTAGGCCTCAGAAAGATCGTCAACGACGCCCGCGGCCGTCGACTCAAAGCTGCGCTGGAGAATTTCGACATCGCGCGTTCGGCTACGGAAGCGGCACTAGACGTCATAGTCGAAAAGTCTCGTGACTTCGCTCGTTTGCGAATCGAGAATGCGTACGTAAGATTTCGAGAGTTGAATGCTGACGCCATCGGCAATTGGAATCGCCAAGGATTGAAAGTGCTGGAAGACCTTTGTTCTCGGTCTTCGATCGTTTGTAGAGATCTCACTGAGTCCTCAGATTATCGAGTTGCCTGCGGCCTGCGTCTCGCACAGGCCTTTGCAGACAGCGATCTCGATACTCGCCTGATTGCAATTTATCGCATCATATCGGAAATAGTACTTTCGAATGATATCACGGATGTCGAAAAGCTTGGCTTGAGCCGATGGCTGGCCGAAGTGCACACGGAGTTCGAGCGTGTCGGCAGCCTGCGCAAATCTTCCGAGGAAAACTTGAAAACTGCATGTCTCACAGTAGAACGGGCTGCCAAACTCGATCTCTACAGCGAGTACGCGCTTTTGGTTCATAGGTTGGCGCGCGCGTCGGAACCGACCGCAAAGGCCTTCGAAGCCGTCGTGTTCGAGGCCGAACGAATAGGCGTTAAACTCAACAATAACACGCTAAAAGACGATAATCGAAATTCGAGCAAGACAAATATCACGTGACAAGCCGATTCTCGCCGAGATGCCTTTTACTCCGTATTCCGCCGTTGGTAGATGCCGCCATGGCGCGCTAGTCGACATAGCCGTGATTCAAGTACACTCGCAGATCGATGTTGCCCATGGAGGCAAGAAAATGTTTTGGCAAGAGGAACAGGATCTCGCAGACCGGATCGATTACATTCTCGCGGCGTTTACCGCCGCGCGATTCGAACTCGATGCTCATAGTCGAAGACTCGTACCTGAATTCAAGTCCTCTGTCGAAACCTTAATCGATCGATACGAGTCTCATAGCGACGTTCGGAACAGAGCTCAGAGCGACATCGCGACGTTTTGGCAGCGTCAAATCTCCGCTCTGGAGACAGACATGCGCCAGCGTCTGCACTCGATCGTTCGAGAACAGGACGATTGGATGCACCAATATTTCGAACCGCGCGTCTCCGCCTCACAATCAGAATACGCCGCGAAATGGTATCACACCGCAGCATCTGCATAGGTTGCGGTCGGCATCGGATTATTGCTATGCATCGCTGCACTGACGACTCTCGAATATCTGTGGATCGTCCCGGCGGTCGCATTTGCTTCTATCGGAGTTTTCTTCCCGATGCGCTACCGGTGGCGATTCGGTCGACGTCGCATTCTCGGGATCAACGCCAGCGAGATCAACGCTAGAGAACCAAACATCGATCGGCTCGCCATTTCGAAGGGTTTAACCAATATTCGTGCTTCTTGGGAATACGGCTCACCGGTCCTCAGAATCGGCGCCTCGAACGGTGGACTTGTCGGTTTTCTTGCAGCGGCAGCCGTAGTCAGTGTCGCGGGTTTTCTCGGTCGAAACGAGTTGAGAGATCGGAAGCAAGCACTGGTTCAGGGCATTGTCGAAGAATTCGACCGCGCTTTCGCGCTACTGCGCGACGGAATCGATCGGCATGTTTCCAAAACGGAGGCACAGCTGACGTCATCGGTCCAGGCAAGCTTCAAGCGAAATGTGTCGACGATCTCCGAGATGTCAGGACGATGAGTCGTTGTCTTTTCGGCCGAGCTAGTCTGGAGTAATGTTACGCCACTCCGGAAAGCGGTTGCGAACGGTCGTAACATCGTCTTCAGTCTCGAATCGCCCTCGCCTACGACGGGCATCAGTGCGATATTGCTCGCGTCAAGCAGATGACGAGCCAGCGAAGAGCCGCCACCCCGCACTCGGCCGGATTTAATAACGAAGGTGGTCGAGTTGTAGGGCGACGACAGTCCAGCCTTCGAGCTCGCAGCATAACTCGTATTGCATGATCCGACCCGGAAAAGCATTGCGATCGGGACCAGCATCGACGAAGCAGCGACCAAGTCCGGAACGCCCGAGTCCTTATCGACGAAGAGCGCTAGCGCTGCAATCGCTACAGCAATGATCGGCGCGATCTTGGAATCGATACCTCGAAGCCGATCGCGCTCCGCATCGCGTCGATCGCGGACCAATTCGTAAGCCCCAATCTGGTTCGGTTCCTTCAGAGAGTGGTTCACCGCTTACCCACTTCGGATAAT
Source organism: Vulcanimicrobiota bacterium (assembly GCA_964657315.1). GTDB lineage: Bacteria > Vulcanimicrobiota > Vulcanimicrobiia > Vulcanimicrobiales > Vulcanimicrobiaceae > CAZZUZ01. The sequence continues at coordinate 139 of CAZZUZ010000072.1, read as the reverse complement.
TGGTTGCTGTTGCTGGCGACTCTTCCGAGGCGAGAGCCTACTTCTTTACTACGCTCCAGTCGAACGTGATCCGGCTGAAGTTGCCATCAAGAACGCGATCGACGAGATCTACACAAAGCGCCCATTCTACGGCTCCCGG
>CAZZUZ010000071.1:0-10098 GCA_964657315.1 Vulcanimicrobiota bacterium | reverse complement strand
GAGCGTCGTGAAATCGGTGCGTTTGATCTTCACGCCGATCGTCGACCCGCGCAGGCCGTGCGTCTCGAGACGGCGTGCCACGTCCTCGCAGAGCGCGTGCAGTTGCGCGCGCAGTTCCGCGCCGTCGCGCAGATCGAATTCGAAGGTTTCTTCCGCGGAGACCGATCGGGTCTCGCGGCCCGACTCCACGCGACGGGGATCGTTGCCCCGGGCGAGTTCGCGCATTTCTTTGCCGCCGCGCCCGAAGAGCGCATACGCACGCTCGTCGGTGAGCGTTGCGATATCGCCGATCGTCGCGATGCCGTAGGGCACGATGCGCGCGAGCGTCTTCGGCCCGATGCCCCAGAGACGTCCGACGGGCATCGGCGCGAGGTATTCGGATTCATCTCCGGGCGCGACCGCCCGCAGACCGTCGGGCTTGGCTTCGTCGCTCGCGATCTTCGCGACCATCTTGCGCGCGGCGATGCCGGCGCTCACGGTCAGGCCGACTTCTTCGCGCACCGCGGATCGCACGTTTTCGCCATACGTCACCGCCGCCGTGAGATCGTAGCCCTCGAGCGCGACGAACGCCTCGTCGAGCGAGAGCCCTTCGACGGCGTTGGCTCCGCGCGCGAAGATGGCAAAAACGCGTCGTGACGAATCGCGATATTTCTCGAAATCGGGCGATACGACGACGAGGTTCGGGCAGAGCGCGCGCGCCTTGTAGAGCGGCATCGCGGACCGCACGCCGAAGGGGCGCGCCTCGTACGATGCGGTGAGCACGACGGCGCGCCGGCTGCTCCCCGCGATTGCCAGCGGTTTGCCGCGCAGCGACGGGTCGTCGCGTTGCGCGACGCTCGCATAGAACGCGTCGATGTCGAAGTGTGCGATCATCGCCGGCCGCGGCCTACGTGGCCCGGCGGCGCCGTACTTCGAAGATCGCCAGAAGCAATCCGGCGCCCGCGATCGCGAAGGCCACGAGCACGTCGACGACGGCGAGCCGAAACGATACGCGGCCGCCCGCGTCGACGACGTTGAGCGCGAGAGCGGTGCCGTTGAAGCCGAAGGGCACGAGCGCGAACGCGATGAGGAAGCCCGCCGGCACCGCGGCGGCCGCGGCGATCGCGGTGCGGTTCGCAAACGCGCTCGCCGCGAAGACCACGCCGAGAAACGCGATCGAGTTCGCCCACGCGACGACCGACGCGACCGCGATCGCGACGATGGAAAACGGATGCGGTTCGCGCAGCGACAGCGCCGAGAGGACGGCCGACGACGAGCCCGCAACGAGGGCGAGCCACATCGCGAGAAACGCGAACTTCACGAGCGCGATCGTCGCGAGCGGCACCGACGACCGGTACAGCAGCGGCAGCGTGCGATTTTCGCGCTCGCCGGCAATCGCCCCGGCGCCCGCAATCACCGCGAGCAAGCACAGGATGCGCGCGAAATTCCGCGCGAGCCATTGCGATTGAATGTAGACCGGATACGAATGCAGGTCGTGTAGGACCGCGAGCGCCGTCGCGTTGCCGGCATTCGACGCCGCACGCTGCAGCGAGTAATCGAAAAACGGTGGGATCGCGGCCGTTACGAGCAGCACGAGGACGAATGCGATGCCGAGCAGCGCGCGCTGCGAGAGGAGTTCCTTACGGTAGAGTTCGCGGATCAAGCGTACCACCGCGCGTGTTCGCCCGGTTGACTGCGATACGTGACGATCGCGTGCGGCGTGCGCGCGACCGCGCGCTCGAGCAGCGCGGCGGCGGGCGCCTCGTCGAACTCGTCGCCGTATTCGACGACGAGCGTCTGCGGCTTCGAGGCGCACGAGAGCGCGAGCACGAGCGCCCGTTGGTAGGCGCGCTTCATGCGCCGCACCTCGAATTCGGGGGCTAGCCCCGCGAGTTCGAGGTCGGCGTCGAGCTGCGCCGCGTCCCACGTCGCGTTGAGCGCGGCATAGAAACGTTTCGCGTCGGCGATTCGCATCGAGCGGTAGACGCGAAACTCGCGCCCGCAATACGCCAAATTCTCGCGCGCGTCCAAGTAGCGCGCACGCAGATCCGCGTGAACGGCATCGTCGGCGTCGAGCACGGCGACGCGCTCGCTCAGGAGTGCGCTCCCTCGAAGATCAGGCGGATCGACTGCATGTTACGCGCGTCGTCGGCCTCTTCACCCGGCGTCTCGAGGATCGCCGTCTTGCCGTACAAGTCCGGGTGCGCGGCGAGCGCGCGAAATCCCGCGAACCCGATGAGGCCTTCGCCGATGTGCCAGTGGCGATCTTTGTGCGCGCCCAGCGGCACCTGCGTATCGTTGAAATGGAACATCTTCACGCGCTCGAGCGACACCGTCGCGGCGGCTTCGTCGACGAACGCATCGACGCCCTCGCGCGAATCGATGGCATAGCCCGCCGCCCACGAATGCGCGGTGTCGAGACATATGGCGAGCTGCGGGTGATCGACCGCACGCACGATCCGGCCGAGCTCTTCGAGCGTGCCGCCGCAGAGCTGTCCGGCGCCGGCGGAATTCTCGAGCACGAGGAAGACGCCGGGCGCGATGTCCTCGAGCGCCTTCTCCAGCAACGCGACGACGGCGGCGAAGCCTTGCTCGCGCGGCCGCGTGCCGTACGAGCCGAGGTGCGTGTTGACGAAGTCGATGCCGCCCGCGGCCGCGACGGCGAGATCGTTCCGGAGCAGGCGCAGCGATCCGTTCGAGATTTTCGGGTCTTCGGTCGCGAGGTTGATCAGATAGGACGTATGGATCGCACACGTCGCGATGCCCGCGTCTTTACGAAGCGCGGCGAAATGCTGCAGCGACGGGACGTCCATCTTGCCGATGCGATACGTCTTGGGGTTACCCGAGAAGATCTGCAGCGCCGTGCAGCCCAAATTCTTCGCGTAGGCGATCGTGTTTTCGTAGCCGCCTTCGACGCCTACGTGCAAGCCGAAGTACATCAGCCGTTCGCCGGGACGCGACCGAGGTAGAGCAGTTGCACGTAAGAAATGGTCAGTTCCGTATCGAGCGGGCCGATCCGGTCTCGCAGGCGTTCGAGATACTCTTGGAGCCGCGAGCCGAACGCGTCTCGTGCGCGCTTGCGGGAGAATTCGTAGCCGAAATAGCGTTCGGCCGTCATCGGCACGAGCCAGGGAATGACGCGCAGACGCCGGTCGGTCAGACCCGAGCCCTCGAACGCGGAAAACTCCGCGGTCAAAAGATCCGGCGGACCGATCAGTCCGAGTTCGCTCGCGACGCCCTCGCGAATCAGGCGTGTGGAATCGCCGCGCATCAGCCCCTTCCACCACACGGCGACGACGCCGCCCGGCTTGACGACGCGCCGCATTTCGGCGAGCGCCTTCGGCTGATCGAACCAGTGGAATGCCTGCGCGCTGACCGCAGAATCGAAGCTCGCACTGCCGAAGGGCAGCGATTCGCTCGAGCCGAGCACGAACGTCCCGCCGGGCACGCCCGCACGCGCGTGTTCGAGCATCGCGGGCGAGATGTCGACTCCGGTTACGGTACATCCGCGCCGCTGCAGTTCCTCGGCGACCAGGCCCGTGCCGCACCCGACGTCGATCACGCTCGTGCCGCCAGTCACGCCGAACTCGCCGAGCACGTCGTAGAGTTCGGGCGCGTATCCGACGCGAAAGCGGCTATACGCCCCTGCGAGTTCGTCGAACGTTTGGGCGTGCGCCTCGGGCATCGTCGCTACCGGCGGAAGCGCAGCGAATTCGAGCGCATGCCCGGAGGCATGAAGCTCTTCGCCCGGCCGCTCGCGCCGAGCGCCCGCGACGGATTTTTTTCGAACGTCGTCTCGACGAGCAGGACGGCATCGGAGGGACGTTCGCGGCGACCCACGCGTCCGATGAGCTGTTCGACTTCGCCTTCGCCGAACGCGTCGGAATCGGTGATGACGATGAGGTCGGCGGCCGGAATGTCGAGTCCGCTGCCGACGAGGTTGGTCGCGGCTAAGATCGCGGGCGCGCCTTCGCGGAAAGCGCGCATCTCTTCGATGCGCGTCGAGGCGCCGTAGGTCTTCACGCCGCTACGGCTATGACGTTTCTTGTGTTCGGCCGAGTCGGCCATGTCGCCGCGCAGCTGCTGCACCGAAATCCCGTAGGTCTCTTCGAGACGCCGCGCGAGTTTGGGCACGTCGCCCTTCGTGCGCGAAATGACAAAGATACGTGACTTGCGTTCGAGGTGGTCGCGGATGAGTTCGTCCGCGCGCGCGAGTTGCTCGGCCGCGGGCTCGCCCCAAACGCCCGCAACTTTGTGAATCTTGGTCGGGAGTACGTTGAACGGCATCCCGCGCATGGTCACGACGTTGTTGAACGCGCCGACGCGCTCGAGAAAACGCTGCAGTTCGCTCGGCGTCGCCGACGCGAACAGGAGCGGACAATCGAGATCTTCGAGCAACTGCAAGTGCTCGCGTTCGTCGAACGCGTTGACGTCGTCGATGATCGTGAGCGCGCTGTGGTCGAGCAGGTCCCAGAGCGGCGCGTTCGCGATCATCATCGCGCTGCCGACGACGAAGCGGATCTCGCCGCTCTCGAGTGCGGCGAGCATCGCGCGGCGTTCGCCGGGCGAGATGCCGCCGTGAACCTCACCGACGCCGAGGCCCGTGCCCTCGAGACGGTCGCGGAAGTACGTGCAGTCTTGACGCACGAGATCGCGCGTCGGCGCGACCATGCAGACGTACCCGCCGGTGCGCAACGCCTCGTTGACCGCCGCGCGAAACATCACTTCGGTCTTACCCGAACCGGTCGGCGCTTTGAGGAGAAATTCGAACGAACCCGACGCGAGATCGCGCGAGATGTGGTCGACGGCGGTCGCCTGATCGGGGGTGAGCGTGAAGGTTTCGTCGGGCGTGATCAATTCGTGCGAGCGCGCGACCGCGGTCTCGTTTTCGGCGATGCGCTGCCAGACGGCTTCGGGGTCTACGACGTGCTGTTGTTGGATGCGAGTACTTCCTGAGATGGATCCTCGGCCGGGGTCGCGTCGTCTAGCGACGCGGCGGCCTCGGTTGCTGTTGGCTCGAAGGCCGCAGCCTCCGTGACTGATGATGCGTCGATCGCGACGGGCTCGGAGGGAACGGGCTCGGTCGCGATGGGCAAGGGCAGCTCGACGTTCTGCGCGTCGAAGTCGACGGGCGGAAGTTCGGCGAGCGAACGCAGCCCGAAGGCCTCGAGGAAGTCTTCGGTCGTTCTGTACTCCGCCGGGCGGCCGGCAACGTCGCGGCGGCCCGCCTCGACGATGAACCGGCGATCGAGCAGCGTGTTGACGACGCTGTCGACGTTGACGCCGCGAACGGCCTCGATTTCGGCGCGCGTCGCGGGCTGAAGGTATGCGACGATCGCGAGCGTTTCCATGGCGGCGGGCGAGAGCGACGTTTTGGCCGGAAGTAGGTAGGCTTCGACGGCCGCGCGCGCCGCGGGCGACGTCGCGAAGCGGTAGCCGCCCGCGACCTCGCGCATGACGATCCCACGCTCGGCGTATTCTTCGGTGATGGCCTGAAGGGTTTCGGCGACTTCGACATGGGTCGAGCCCGTAAGCTTGACGAGCGCGTCGATCGAGAGGCTCTCCGAGGCGACGAAGAGCAGCGCTTCGAGCGAACGCTGGAGGCCGCCCGTCTCGATCAGTTCAGTTTGCATGCGTCTCCAGCGCCACGAACGGCAACAAGCGCAGCGGCGCCGTCGGTTCCGGCTGCTCGAATCCGAGCCGGCTCTGACGGATCAGCTCCAGGACCGCGAGGAACGTCGCGATGATCCCGGGCCGATCGAAGCTCGCGCACAATTCGGCAAATTCGATGGGTCCGCGCTCGCGCACGACCCGCGAGACGTATTCCATCTGGCGCGCGATCGAGAAGCGCTCGCGCACGATCGTCCGCTTCTCGGGTTTGGACGCGCGCAGCGCCGCGAGCAGCGCGTTCGCGAGCTTGGCCGGCGCGATGCGGTACTTCTGCACGACTGCCGCGCCGGGATCGCCCGCCTCGCGGAAAAAGTACGATTCGGCGTCTTCCTTGCGCTCGCGCAGAACGTCGGAAACGCCCTTGTACGTCGAGTACGCGATGAGGCGCCGGCGTAGCCGCTCCTCGACATCTTCGGCCGACTCTTCGTCTTCGCTGACGAAGGCTGACGGAATCGCGGGCAGCAGCGACTTCGACTTGAGGAACATCAGCGTGGCCGCGATGACCAAGTACTCGGCCGCGATCTCGACGTCGAGCGCGTCCATAACCGCGATGTAGTCGAAATACTGCTGGGCGACGCTCGCGAGCGGAACGGTCGTGATGTCGAGCGAGCGCTCCCGAACGAGCGTCAAGAGCAGGTCGAGCGGACCGTCGAAGACGTCCACTAGGTTCACCCGCAGAACGTGTTCGTTCGGCTCGGCCGGCGACTCGCCCAGGGCGGCCACGACCGCTTCCGAGGGCTGGAATTCCGTTACCGAGTCGCCGATTCTCGCACCGCTTCATCCGGCTGCTCGACGACGGCCGCGGGAGCCGCCACGAGTTCGAAAGGATCGCCCATACGCGCGAGTTCTTCGAGACCGAGGTCGATGAGCCGTTTTTCGTTGACGTATTTCAGGGCTTTTTTTGCAGCCTTGATCTCGAACCAGGCGGCCTCGTCCACTTCGTGATCGTGGTTCGCCGTATCGCCCGAGAGATAGCGCATCAAGTAGAAATGCACCGACTTCTTGTGCTTGGTCCCGCTGAGGTAGAACCAGTACGAGATTTCCGAGAGCTTGACCAGGATCTCGGCCCAGCAGCCGGTCTCTTCACGGACTTCGCGCAAGGCGGCCATCTCGTGGGTCTCGCGGTGCTCGACGTGGCCCTTGGGCAGCGACCAGACCCTCGGCATGCCGCGACCGATCAGCAGCGCTTCGGTCGTAGCGCCGTTTCGGCGCAGAACGAGCCCGCCAGCCGAGACCTCGTACTTGATCCGCATTTGCCCCCCGACCGATGGAAAAACGCCTCGCGGCGTTGTTGATAGAATCATACCAACCCGCGCCAAGAAGAAACGGCTGCGGATCACCGGAAAAAGGGAAACCCTCCCGGAAAAATTCCGGGCGGAGTCCCGCGTACGAAGGGAGAACCTTCCGAGCTAATAACCGCTCCTAGTTCGTATCTCGGAGGTGTCCTTCTTATGCAACGTCTTCTTACTTCGTTTCTGACCTTCGCCGTCGTCGGCGGCCTCGCGACCGGCGTTTCCGCCAAGCCGTGCCGCGACGCACACGGCCATTTCATCAAGTGCGCCCCGGCCCACTCGATGATGATGGCGCCGAAAAAGAAAACTTGCCGCGACGCGCACGGCCGCTTCATGAAGTGCGGCATGAAGATGTAACTTCGTTCAGCAGCGAAGTTTTAGAGCGGGCGCCGTCGCGAAACGGTCGCCCGTTTCTTTTTAGACGTCGCGCCGCAACGCCGGCGCCACGCGCGAGCCCAGCAGTTCGATCGAAGACATCATCTTGTCATGGTCGAGGCCCGCGACGCTCATCTGGAACGTGAGACGCGAGATGCCGCCCAGATCCGCGCTCTGACGCGCGATCTTCGCCGCGATCGCGTCGGGTTCTCCGACCAGCAGCGCTCCGTGCGTTCCGTTCAAAGCGTCGAATTGCGTACGCGTCACGGGCGGCCAGCCGCGCTCGCGGCCGATCTTCGTAAACGCGGCGGCGTAGCCGGGAAAGAAATCCCCGACGGCCTTCTCGGCGGTCGCCGCAACGTATCCGAGCGCGTGCACGCCGACCGTCAGCGTTTCCGGCGCGTGGCCCGCGCGGTGGCCGTACTCGCGGTAGAGGTCGACGAGCGGCCGGAAGCGGCGCGTCTCGCCGCCGATGATCGCGACCATCAGCGGCAAGCCGAGATGCCCCGCGCGCGCGAACGATGCCGGCGTTCCGCCGGCGCCGAGCCAAATCGGCAGCGGATGCTGTACGGGACGCGGATAAACGCCCTGTCCCGTGAGCGCCGCCCGATGCTCGCCCGACCAATGCACGAACTCGTTGTCGCGAATGTTGAGCAGCAGATCGAGCTTTTCGCTGAAGAGCGCATCGTAGTCGGCGAGTTCGAGCCCGAAGAGCGGGAACGCCTCGGTGAACGAGCCCCGTCCGACGACCATCTCCGCGCGTCCGTTCGAGAGCAGATCGAGCGTCGCGAAATTCTGGAACACGCGCACGGGATCGGCCGCGCTGAGCACGGTTACCGCGCTCGTGAGCCGGATGCGCTGCGTTCGTGCGGCCGCGGCGGCGAGAATCGCGACGGGCGCGGAATCGAGAAAATCGCCGCGATGGTGTTCGCCGATGCCGAACACGTCGACGCCGCTACGGTCGGCATGCTCGATCTCGTCGACGAGGTCGCGCAGCGCCTGCGAGTCGCTGCGCTTGCTGCCGTCGGCCCGCGCGACGGGCGCCGCTGCGAAACTATCTACGCCGATCTGCATGTACGCCGCATTTCGCGCCGTGCGCGCCGCGCCTTCGCGTGCTGCGGCTACGTGAGTGCGAAGTCCGGCGTCAGTACGTCGGCGCCGTCGCCGCCGCTGCGTCGGCGACGTCCGACGGAAGCTTCGGCTGCTCCCAGCGCAGATCGGGCTGGCGCGCGGCGCGCGTCTCATCGATGCGGCCGACGAGCGTCTTGACCGGCGCGTCGAGCACTTTTTGCGCGTCGCTCCGGGCGAGTTCGACGATCTCGCGCAGCGATGCGATGAACGCGTCGAGCGTTTCCTTCGACTCGGTTTCCGTCGGCTCGATCATCAAACACTCCGGAACGAGCAGCGGGAAGTACATCGTGGGCGAGTGGAAACCGTGATCCAGCAAGGCTTTGGCGATGTCGAGCGCTTTGACGCCCGTTTCGCCTTTGAGTTCTTGCGCCGACGCGACGAACTCGTGGCGGCAGATCTCGTCGTACGGCGTATGCAGAAACTCTTTGACCTTGACGCGGATGTAGTTCGCGTTGAGCACCGCGAGCTGCGAGACTTTCGTGAGGCCGTCGCCGCCGTTCGCCCGAATGTACGTGAGCGCGCGGACGACGTGCGCGAAGTTCGACCAGAAGCTGCGCATCGGGCCGATCGAATCGGGCCGGTCGAAGTCGAGCGCGAACGTCTCGCCGTCCTTGCGAACGACGGGCGTGGGGAGAAATTCGACGAGGTGCGCCGCAACGCCGACGGGACCGTGGCCCGCGCCGCCGCCGCCGTGCGGAATACTAAAGGTCTTGTGCGTATTGAGGTGCATGAGATCGAAGCCCATGTCGCCCGGACGCGCGTTGCCCATCAGCGCGTTGGCGTTGGCACCGTCGTAGTACATCAAGCCGCCCGCCGCGTGCACCGCGTCGGCGATCTCTTTGATGTGGTCCTCGAAGAGGCCGAGCGTGTTGGGATTGGTCATCATACAGACGGCGGTGTCGTCGCCGAGGACCGCCTCGAGCGCCTCGACGCCGACGCGCCCGCGCTCGTCGCTCTTGAGCGATAACACTTTATAACCAACCATCGCGGCCGATGCGGGATTGGTTCCGTGGGCCGTATCGGGCACGATGACGGTCGTGCGCTTCGAACCCTGGCCCTTTTTCTCGAAGTACGCCTTCGCGATCAGCAGCGCGGCGAGTTCCGCGTGCGCGCCGGCGGCGGGGTTGAGCGAGAACGCGGCCATTCCGAAGATGGCGCTGAGGAATCGCTCCAGATCGTACATGGCACCGAGCGCGCCCTGCGCGAGTCCGTCCGGCGCGAACGGATGCAGGTCGCGAAAACCCGGCAGATTCGCCATCGCGTCGTTGATGCGCGGATTGTACTTCATCGTGCACGAGCCCAGCGGATAGAAACCCGTGTCGATCGAGAAGTTGCGCTGCGAGAGCCGTGTGAAGTGACGGATCACTTCGAGTTCGGAATTATCGGGAAGCGGCAAATCGTCGCGCAGCACGTTCGCCGGCAAAAATTCGACGAGTTCGCGCCCGTTCGGAAAGTACGTATTGGCGCGGCCCGGATGGCCGAGTTCGAAGATCAGCGGTTCGGCCGCGCCCGGCTCGAAGCGGTTGCGCAGATCGCTCGCGATATCAGGCGTGGACAACGGCATGTTCCTCGACGATGGCGGTAAGGGCGGCGGCGATCGTTTGGATCTCGGCGTCCGTCGTGAGTTCGGTCGCGTTCATCAAGATCGTGT
>CAZZUZ010000070.1:0-10146 GCA_964657315.1 Vulcanimicrobiota bacterium | reverse complement strand
GGTAACCTGCAGCGTGCCCGTGCAGCGCAGGCCGTTGCATTCGGCCGGCACGTAGTGCAACGCCAGAAACTCTTTCTCGAGTTCCGCGCGCAGGTCGCTCGCGAGCGATGCGGGCAGCGTCACGCGCGTGGCGTTGCCTTTTTCGTCGACCTCGATCGAGACTCTGCCCGTAGCGTGGGCGCTAGCGCGCAGCTTCGCGAGCTCGTCGTCGTCTTCGATCAGCGGCTTCGCGCTCTGGCCCCAGCCGCCGCTGGCCGCTTCGATCTGTGCCGGATTGGCCGCGTTCGCGACGGTTTCGGGCGCGGCCGTAGGCACGGGGGTCGAGGCCGTCGCGATCTTCGTCACTTCCGCGGGCGGCGGGGTCGGCGTCGGAGCGCCGGCGACGTCGCTCGGGTCGACCGTCGTGCCGCTCGCCGCTTCGGCGGCGTCACGCGCGGATCGCTGCAGGGCCGCGGGGCCGGTGGCGTGCTTGCCGCCGGGAGCGATGCGTTCGACGATCGCGCGCTTCGTCGTGGCGCGGGCGTTCGTATCGGCGACGAGCTTGGGCACCGCGATTGCCGTCGCTAGCCGCTGCGGCGGCCGCGTCGAGACGGCGTGCGGTGCCTGCAGGCGCGCGGCGTGCGGAAGCGGTTTCGCGAGCGCCGGACGGGGCCGGAACGCGATCGTAACCGTGGAAACGCGAACCGCTTCGCCCGTGGCGCCGCGCGTATCGCCCAGAGACCGATCGTTCGGGCGCGGGGCGGCGATCAGGAGAGCGGCCGCGAGAAAGTGGAGCGCGGCCGAAACGATCATCGCGCGCTGTATCGAGATTCGGGGCGACTGCGAAGCATTCACGGTCCGGCCTCGGAAGCGAAGTCGTTCTCCTTACGGCGGACCCGGGTTCCCAACCTGGGAACGCGAAGCGCCGGTCATGGGAACTCCTACCGATATCGTTTTATACCAAGCCGAATGGTGCCCGTACTGCGCGCGCGTCCGCGCGAAACTCACGGATCTGCTGCTCGACTACAAGACCGTCAACGAGCCGCGCGACAAAGCCGCGCGTAAGGCGACGATCGCTGCGTCGGGTCAGACCAGCATCCCGGTGATGGTCGACGGCGACGTCGTCCTCGACGATGACGACGACATCATTCCCTTCCTCGACAAAAAGTACGGCAATAAAGCATAACGTTCGTGTCAGTGCGGCGCGAAGGCTAGCGCGGCGCCGCTGAGGGTTGCGGCGAAGTTGACCGCGTCGTTGCCGACGAGGGTCGAGCCGCGAACCAATCGCGTATTCGCGCCGCAGCCGTGGGGCTCGCGCTCGGTGAAACGTTTGCATTGCGGGCAATAGCGCAGCGTCTGCACCGACGCGCCGAGCAGCGAGTCTACGAACGCCCCTGCGACGCCCGCGGCCGCGACCGCGCCGACGAACCGCAGATCGCGGGTCAGCGTGAGTGCCGATACCGCGACGAAGAATGCGCCCGCGATTTCCGCGAGCGTGCCGCTGCGCGTGATGCCGCCGGACAGTCCGGCCGCAATCGGGCGCAGCGTGAGAATCGAGCGCGGCGCTTCGCGCGCGAGCGTGCCGATCTCGGTGCCCCACGTGTCGGCCGCGGCGGCCGCGAATGCCCCGGCGAACGCCGCGACCAAGCGCGCGTCGCCGTGCAGCGATGCGAGCGCGCACGCCGCGGCGATGCCGCCGTTGGCAAGAACTTGTGCGGCGTCGCGCGCGCCCGTCTTGTCGACGTCTTGCAGGCGCTCGCGTTTGCGCGCGCGCCCGTAGCGCGAGAGCCCGACCGACGATGCGAAGAACGCGAGCAGCACGATCGCGCCGGGAAGGCCGAGCGCGCCGAAGGTCGCGGTGCCGACGGCGACGGCCGCGAGCGCTCCGCCGAGCGTCAGCGTCTTCGCACGATATGCCGCGGCGGCGATCGCGACCGACACGACCGCGCCGATGTCGAAGTCCGAAAGCGGCGCTAGCGTGAAGAACATCAGGGGACGAAAGCGGTGTAGACGGCCTTCCCGATCGTTGCGAACAGCGCGTCGCGCGTGGAAGCGTCGGCCGTGGATTCGGAGAGCATGACGACGATCGCGATGCGATGGCCGTCGGGCAGCAGCAGTAGTCCCGCGTCGTTGGTGGCGTCGGTCGTGCCGTCGTACGGATCGGTCGATCCGGACTTGTGGGCGAACCCGGCGTGCGCCGGTAAGCCCGCGCGCAAACGCGAGTCGCCGACGTGCGCCTCCGACAGATCGAGCACGAACTCCGTCGTCGAATCGAGCGAGAGATCTTTGAGATCGGCGGCCCCGAGCAGCAGCGCCGCGAGCCCGTCCGGCGTTCCCGCATTGTCGCCGCCTTTGGCGAACGTGCGTTTGTCGATCGCGTCCTGATAGAGGTCGGCCTGCGTCTTACGAATGGTAAAACCCGCAAGTTTGTCGTTGTTGAGTACGTTCTGCACGTCGGAGGGATCGCCGATCAAGCGCATCACCAGGTCGCTCGCGGTCGTGTCGCCGTCGGCGAGCACGGAGCGGACGAGTTTCCAGAGCGGCAAACTCACGTTGCCCTGCGGATACTGGTCGGCGATGGGGCTATGGCCGCGGCGGATCTCCGCGGGCCCGATCGGGATCAGCTGATCGAGACGCAGCTTGCGCTCGTCGGCCAGATGGAACGCCGCGAGCGCCAGCGCGAGCTGATAGGTATTTGCTAGCGGAAACGCCTTGTCGCCGTGGATCGAAACGTGCGTTTCGCTCGCGGGATCGAAGACGGCGATGCCCATATTGCCGGGCGCGGATTTTGCGATCGCCGTCAGCGTCTCGGTCAAGCGCGACATGCGCACGTCGAAGCCGGGCGGTGTGGGCAGCGGCGTCGGCGTCGGTGTCGGAACGGGTGACGGCGTCGGCGTCGGTGCGGGCCGGCGCGCTTCGACGTCGCCGCCGTTGACGGCGAAAACGGCCGCGCACGCCAGCGCGAGCGAGAAGGCGACACGGAGAAGCAGATTCGTTTTGACGGGCGTCTTCATCGGGCAACCCGCGCCATTCGAACCCCCGTTCGCAACGGCCTTGACGACGTTTGTCCTACGCGGAGAGGGGTGCGAGCGACAGCGCGTCGATGAGCCCGTCGGCCGTGAATTCCTCGGGAACGACGTCGACGCGAACGCCGCGTTCGCGCATTGCGGCCGCGGTTACGGGGCCGATGCAGGCGACGGTTTTCCCGGCCGCGAGCTCGGCCGCGCGCGGCACGTTCGCCAAAAATCCGTCGACCGCACTCGCGCTCGCGAACACCCAAACGTCGCTCTCGCGGGCTGCCGCTTCGAGATTCGGGTCGACGACCGTCGAAGTCTTGTAGGCGGCGACGACGTCGAGCGCATGACCGGCCCGCTCGAGCGTCGCGGAAACGGTGTCGCGCATCTCTTGCGCGCCGAAGAGCAGCGTGCGATCGCCGGAATGCAGGCGGTCGACGAGGCCTTCGGCGAGGTCGTCCGCGACGAAGCGCTCGGGAACGAAATCGGCGACGATGCCGTGCCGCGCGAGCGCTTCGGCGGTCTTGCGACCCACCGCCGCGATCTTCGCGTCGCCGAACGCACGCGCGTCGAGACCGCGCTCGGCGAGCAGCGAGAACGCCGCCGCCACGCCGTTCTGACTCGTGAACGCGATCCAGGCGTACGTTTTGAAGCGCGCGACCGCGGCGCGCGCGGCTGCGAGATCGTCGGGCGGCCCGATGGCGATCGCCGGTGCGACGACGGGCTGCGCGCCCGCTTCGTAGAGGCGATCGACGAGGTCGCGGCTCTGCTCGACGGCCCGCGTGATCAAGACGCGCTTGCCGAAGAGCGGATTGCGGTCGAACCAGCGGATGCTCTCGCGTTCGCGTACCACGTTGCCGACGACCACGATCGCGGGAGCTTTGAACTGCGTGCGCGCGACTTCGGCGACGATCGTGTCGAGGGTCGCGACGAGCGTTTCCTGCGTGGGCTTCGTGCCTTCGCGCACGATCGCGACGGGCATATCCCCCGGAACGCCGTGTTCGCGCAGTTTCGCGGTGATGCCGGCGAGACTGCCCATCGCCATCAAGAAGACGAGCGTCTGCGATGGGTTCGCGAGTTTTGCGAAATCGAGCGACGAATAGCCCTTCGTCGGATCTTCGTGACCGGTCGCGATCGTGAACGACGTATTATGATCGCGATGCGTCACCGGAATGCCGGCGTATGCCGGTGCGGCGATCGCGGACGTAATGCCGGGCACGATTTCGAAGGGGACGCCCGCTTCGTACAGTTCCGTAGCTTCTTCGCCGCCGCGCGCGAACACGAAGACGTCGCCGCCTTTGAGGCGTACGACCTTCTTGCCCTCGAGACCCAAACGCACGATCAGCGCCGTGATCTCGTCCTGCGGCATCGTGTGCTTGTCGGCTTTCTTGCCGACGTAGATCTTCTCGCACGACGCGGGCGCCATCGAAACGATCGCCGGCGACGCGAGATAATCGTAAACCAACACGTCGCAACCGGCGAGCGCCCGGGCGGCTTTGAGCGTGAGCAGGCCCGGATCGCCCGGCCCCGCGCCGACGAGCCAGACTTTACCGGGACGATTCACTCGGAGAGCTCGGTCTCGAGCGTGACGTTGGTCCGGCGCGCGGTGCCGCCCGTGTGCGCGCCGAGTTGGAAGAGATCGTCGACGAGCGACGCGATCGTCATCGCTTCGGCGGAATTCGTGCTCGCGCGATCTCGCAGATTGGTCACCGCACCGTGCAAGAGTTTCGAGATGATCGTGAGCGACGCGCCCGTGATGAGCATGCGTTCGCGTTCGGTGAGTTCGGGGCACCGACCGAAGAGCCGTTCGATCTCGCTCTCGCGAATGGACTCCGCTTTTTGCACGAGAGAACTGACGACCGGAATCGCGAGCCGCGACTGATACCAGCGCGCGAAGCGTTCAGCGTGTTCCGAGATGATCTCTTCGACCAGCGGCACCGCTTCACGGCGCCGGTCGAGCGTTTCGTCGACGATGTCCTTGAGGCGGTCGATATCGACGAGCGAGACGTTGGGCACGCGCGCGATTTCGGGATCGGCGTCGCGCGGGACTGCGATGTCGATGACAAAGAGTGGCCGCTGCGGGCGAGCGAGCATCGCCTCGGCCACGTTCCCCGGCGTCAGCACGAAATGCGACGCGCCCGTCGACGTGACGACGATGTCGGCGCGTTTCATCGCATCGACGAGGCCCGGTAATTCGACTGCGGTTCCCGCGCCGATGCTCTCGATCACTTCTTTCGCACGCGCGTACGAGCGGTTGGCAACGAGCATTTCGGAACAGCCGTGCGCGCGCAGGCGGCGTGCCGCGAGCGAACCCATTTTGCCCGCGCCGACTACGAGTACGGTCAGGCCGGCGATGCTGCCGACTTGGCGGCGTGCGAGCTCGATCGCGGCGGTCGCGATGCTGATCGAATCGCCGCCGATGTGCGTATGCGAACGCGCTTCCTTACCGGCGGCGAGCGCTTCGCGGAAGAGCGCGTGCAGCGTCTTGCCGAGGGAACGCGCCTTTTGCGCCTGGATGTACGCCTCTTTGACTTGGCCGAGAATCTCGGCCTCGCCGATGAGCATCGAATCGAGGCCGGTCGCGACGCGGAAGAGGTGATCGGTCGCCTGCGACCCGAGCAACGTGTACATGTACGACGACATGTCGTGCTGCACGTCGCCGTGACGGAAATTCTTGAGAAACGATTTGATTTGTTCCGTGCCGGCTTCGTAATCTTCGAGTTCGGCATAGATCTCGAGCCGGTTGCACGTCGAGAGCATTACGGCTTCTCGGACCATTTCGTAGTCGCGCAGCGCTACGAGCGACTCGGCCATGCGTGAGGCCGGGAACGCGTGGCGCTCTCGCACGTCGACCGGAGCCGTATTGTGCGAGAGACCTAAACAGACTAGAGGCATGAGCTCTCCCCGAAGCGTTGCGTCGGGACGTAGCTTGTCATACTTTTCACGGAGGCGGCGTGCGCGCCGTCACCGGCTGCAGGCCGGAACATCGTCTTATTTCGTACCACGAACGGAAGGAGGGAGGCTACGTCTTTGCTAGACCTGACCGAAGATGGAACGGCTGCAGCGAAGGGCGGACCTTCTCGTTTAGGTCGCGGTGGCTGCCGGCGTGGTCGCGTTCGGCGCGGGCGTGTAACGCACGTACGTGCTGCGCTGGGGATCGCCGCACGCGGTGAGGCCGGCGAGCAGGGCACCGAGGCCGAGGAGAGCCGCAAATTTGAGACGCACGAGTTACTCCTGGGAGAAATGAATAGAAATACGGCGAACGAAACGCCGTCGAGGCTGCATCTTGTCCTTCGAGATGCGCCGCCGGTCCTTGTTTACCGGTCGCCCCGTTTTGAAGAGTGTCGTGAAAATTCTCGCCCGTACCGCCATCGTCACCGCGCTCGCCGCTTCGGCCGGCCTGCTTCCGTCCGTCGCGGCCGCGGCGCCGAAGACCGTCGCGGGCATCGACGCGTACGCCGCTCCCTTCGAGGCGGCGGCGAAAGCGCACAAGCCGACCATGGTGTATGCGAATTTCGCCGGCGACGGCTCGCGCTACATTAGATACGGCTCCGAAGCGGCGCTCGCGAAAGCGCTGCGCGCGTTCCTCGACGGCACGGCACCGGGCGGCGGCAGCTACATCGCACGCGTCTATCGCGTTTCGCGTTCGAAGGGAACGTACGTGACCTTCGATCCGGGCGTGCAGAATTCGCTGACCGAACGCGAGAGCGTCGTGTTCGACGGTACGGGCCGAGCCGTGCATCTGCGCGAGGAGATGACGTCGTACAACGGTCACTTCCGGATCGTGCGCGACGTCTATTTCGCCGGCGGGAAGACCCTCTCCGACACGACGACGCGGTTCGACTACGCGCCGTCCGACGACGCGCTCTCGACCGTCCTCAAGCAAGAACCTGCTACGCTCGACGAGACCACGATGACCATTCCCGTCTACGAGACGCGCGCCGAACTGCCGTTCTCCGCATAGATCGAAGCGAGCGCTTCATCCGCGGCGGCGATCGTCGCATCGATGTCGCCGTTGCCGTGCGCCGTGCTGATGAAGCCCGCTTCGAATTGCGACGGAGCGAGATAGACGCCGCGATCGAGCATCGCGTGAAAGAACTGCGCGTAGAGCGCCGTGTTCGAAGTCTTCGCGCTCGCGAGATCGACGACGGGCTCCGCCGTAAAGAAGAAGCCGATCATCGAGCCGCGGAAATTCGCTTGATGCGCGACGCCGTGCTTGTCGAAGACGGCTTCTAGCCCTTCGATCATCCGGCCGCCGTGCCGTTCGAGTTTTTCGTAGACGCCTTCCTTACGCAATTGCTTGAGCGTCGCGATGCCGGCCGCCATCGCGAGCGGATTGCCCGAAAGCGTGCCGGCTTGGAAAACGTCGCCGTCCGGCGTGAAGCGATCGATGACGGCGGCGTGGCCGCCGATCGCGCCGACGGGTAAGCCGCCGCCGAGAATCTTCCCGAGCGTCGTGATGTCGGGATCGATGTTCTCGCGCTCTTGAACGCCGCCCGGCGCGACGCGAAAACCGGTCATCACTTCGTCGAAGATCAACAGCGAGCCCGCGCTCTGCGTGATCTCGCGCAGGCCTGCGAGAAAGCCCGGCTTGGGCAGCACGAGGCCCATGTTGCCGACATACGGTTCGACGATGATCGCCGCGATGTCCGAACCGAACTCGGCGAACGCGGCGCGCACGGCGTCGAGGTCGTTGTAGGGCACGACGATGGTGTCGCCGACCGTTCCGCGCGTAACGCCCGCGGAATCGGGCTTACCGATAGTGAGCGCGCTCGATCCCGCCGACACGAGCAGCGCGTCCGTCGCACCGTGATAACAACCCGCAAACTTGACGATCTTTTCGCGCCCGGTCGCGCCGCGCGCGAGACGCAGCGCCGCGGTCGTCGCCTCGGTGCCGCTGGAACAGAAGCGCACTTTTTCGACGCTCGGCACCATCTCCACGACGAGTTCGGCGAGCTCGCTCTCCGCATCGGTCGGCATCCCGAACGACGTCCCGTGCTCCGCCGCTTTGACGACGGCTTCGACGACCGCGGGATGCGCGTGCCCGAGAATGAGCGGTCCCCACGACATCACGTAGTCGACATACTTGTTGCCGTCGACGTCCTTAATTTTCGCGCCCTTGCCGGATTTCGCGAACACCGGCGTGCCGCCGACTCCGCGGAACGCACGCACGGTCGAATTGACGCCGCCCGGAATCACGCGCTTCGCGCGTTCGAAGGATGCGAGGCTGTCGGGTCGCTCGGTGTTCATCAGTTGCGATCTTCTTTGAAATGCACGATCGTGCGAAACGATTCGGGGTCGAGGGTCGAGCGTATGTTTGGAGCGCTGATTAAGGTCGCTCCGTGGCTGTATGCGATGTAACCATCATCTATGTGGTCCGCGCCCTCGACGGCTCCGGGTCCGACGTCGATTTGCGGACCATCCGGCGTCATGATCGTTTGAGCGTTCAGTTCCGTGTGCGATTCGTAAACGAAATTGACGTGATAGATAAAGAGAATGTACTGGCCGACCGGCAATCTGCGAAACACGAATTCATGCCGGCTGTCGCATTTTGCAAATCGAACGAGGCTATCTCTCTTATTGATATTAAGATATGCGGGCAAATCTCTTTTAAAGTAAGCTCCCGGCGAGCTCGTGAGAAATTCTTCCCTGCCCGACTTCTGTAACTGGAAGATCCAGTTCTCGACGAGCCAAACCGTATATGCGGTTCGCGGATACAAGAAGGCCTGTTCGAAGGGCTGTTGCCGGCAGAGCGTCTTCGTCCCATCGGCTAAGGTGAAGATCGGCTTGATCGCAAGTTCTGACGAGCCGGTTTGCCGGTACGGCTCGTAGTCGGCATCGTTGTTCGGCGGCGGTCGAAAGTAGGTGTTGATCGGATTGATGCCGGGATACAACTTCGCGACCCGAGCCAGTTCGTCGTCGGTCTGCGCCGACGCGTCGTGTCCCGCGAGCAGCGCGAGAAACAACGCGGCCGCCGAGGCGACCGCGCATACGTATGCGAAGCCGTCCGAAATCGCGTGCTTGACGCGCTCGGTGCTCATCAGTTGCGATCCTCTTTGAAATGCACGATCGTGCGAAATGATTCGGGGTCGACGGTCGAGCGTATGTTCGGAGCGCTGATTACGGTTTTTCCGCGGCTGTAGGCGATGTAACCGTCCTCGACGTGGTCCGCGCCTTCGATGCTGCCCGGCCCGACATCGTTGTGCGGACCGTCGGGCGTCATGATCGTTTGAGCGTTCAGTTCCGTGTGCGATTCGTAGACGAAATTAACGTGATAGATGAAGAGCACGTACTGCCCGACCGGCACCCCGTGAAACACGAATTCATGCCGGCTGTCGCATTTTGCATCGCGTACGACACTGTCATCTTGGTCCGGCTCGAGATAGTGCGGCAAATCTTTATGAAAATACGCACCTGGAGAGCTGGTGAGAAAACCTTCGTGGCCCGACTTCTGTAACTGGAAGATCCAGTTCTCGACGAGCCAAACCGTATATGCGGTTCGCGGATACAAGAAGGCCTGTTCGAAGGGCTGTTGCCGGCAGAGCGTCTTCGTCCCATCGGCTAAGGTGAAGATCGGCTTGATCGCAAGTTCTGACGAGCCGGTTTGCCGGTACGGCTCGTAGTCGGCATCGTTGTTCGGCGGCGGTCGAAAGTAGGTGTTGATCGGATTGATGCCGGGATACAACTTCGCGACCCGAGCCAGTTCGTCGTCGGTCTGCGCCGACGCGTCGTGTCCCGCGAGCAGCGCGAGAAACAACGCGGCCGCCGAGGCAGCCTTGATCACAATGTGTCTCCCCCTTCGACGACGGCTCGTGCGTGCGCGAGTTCGTCCGGCGTGTTGACGTTGAGCAGGCGTACGTCGCCGGCTGGAAATGCGACGCGGCGCACGCTGAGCGACGCGAGCACCGCGTGCAGCGACGGCTTCTCGGTCGCGAGCGCCTTGCGCGCCGCGCGCATGAACGCGGCGCGTTCGTAGAGTGCGGGCAGCGGATGGAGGCGTCCCAGCGGCGCATCGCCTTCGAACGCGACGACGGCTTCGTCACCGTCGCGCCGAGCCAGCGCGAGCGTGTTCGCAAACGCGGCGTCGACGAACGGCGCGTCGCCGGGTGCGGCAAAGAAATACGGCGTGGCGAGCGTCGCGATCGCCGACGCG
>CAZZUZ010000069.1:8258-10147 GCA_964657315.1 Vulcanimicrobiota bacterium | reverse complement strand
TCGTGACGCCGTGCCGTGGAGGCTCTGGAACGACGAGCCGCCGCAATACGGCGGCCGCACGCTCGAGATCGGCGATTACATCGGAGCCGAGAAGCTTGGCTTCCGGCTACTCGAAGTCGCGGCGGGAATGACGAGCTGTCCGCTGCATTGGCACGGCGCGGAAGAAGAACTCTTCGTCGTCTTGAGCGGCACGGCGACGCTCGTCACCGGACGGGGCGAACACGCGTTACGCGCCGGCGACTACGTCACGTTTCGAACGCGCGTCGAAGGCGCGCACAAGGTGGTGAACCGCTCGGACGCGCCGTGTGAAATTCTCATGGTCGCCAACGTCGACGCGAACGACGTCTGCTATTACCCCGATTCGCATAAGCTGCTCGTCGAACGGACGGGACTCATCGTGCGCGACAACCCGGAACTCGCCTATTGGGATGGTGAATCGGGTGGGTCATGAAGGCGCGCGTTAAGCGGCGCGTGCGGTTGCACGAGACGGCTGCGGACGATGCGATCGTCGCGCTCGCCGGGGACGAGGTGCCGGCTTCCGCGCGCGTCGCGCGGTACCGGACGCGCACGGGCGCGCTGCTGCGCATCGGCGGCATCGTGCGTGGCGCGTTCGATCGCGAGCACGAAGCCTTCGCTCTGCCGGACGGCGTGAGCGGAGCCGTGGAGTTGGAAGTCGAGCGGCGCGCGCTCCCGCAGAGCGGGCTGCCGCCGGGCGACGGCCTCAAGTGGCGCTGGCTGCTCGCGACCGCGGCCGAGCCGCCGCGGCACGCGATTTCGTTCGGCACGAAAGCACCGCGCGTCTCGCCGCGTTCGCCGCAGCGCGACCGCATCGCCGCCGTCGGACACTCGCATCTCGACGTCGCGTGGCTCTGGACGTATGCCGAAGCGATACGCAAGTCGGTTCGCACGTTCGCGACGGCGGTTCGCCAGCTCGAAAGCGATCCGTCGTTCGTCTTCACGCAGACGACGCCGCAACTCTACGCCGACGTCGCCGCGGCCGAGCCCGAACTCTTCGAACGTATGCGCGCGCTCGCTCGCGACGGGCGGCTCGATACGAGCGGAGCGGCGTTCTGGGTCGAATCAGATTGTAATTTGCCATCGGGCGAATCGCTGCTGCGGCAGCTCGTCTTCGGGATCCGTTACGTCGAGCGCGAATTCGGCACTCCGCCCGAGGTCGCGTGGCTGCCGGATTCGTTCGGCTTCGCGAACACGCTGCCGGCGCTCTTGCGCCATGCGGGCATCGGCGCGTTCGGCACGACCAAACTCACCTGGAACGACACCAACGCGTTCCCGCATCGGCGTTTTCGCTGGGAAGCTCCCGACGGCAGCCGCGTGCTCGCTGCGAACGTCGCCTCGATCGAAGGCGGCTTCGAGCCGCCGCGCGTTGTGAAGGCGCGAGCGCGCGGCGACCTGCTGCTCGTCGGGCACGGTGACGGCGGCGGCGGACTGCCCGACCGGATGCTCGCGCAGGCGCGAGCGCGGGCAAACTTCGTAGCGCTCGGTGCGTGGTTCGCGTCGTTCGCGCACGCGCCGCTCCCGGTCGTCCGCGACGAACTCTATCTCGAGCAGCACCGCGGCGTGCTCACGACGCATCGCGACATCAAGGTGCGCAACGCCGCGCTCGAACGCGCGTTACTGCGAACCGAACTCGCGCTCTCCTGGGCGATCGTGCTGCGCGCCACCCCGTTCTTCGTCGAAGAAGCGCGGCGGCAGCTCGCGCGCGCGTGGCAGCTCGTGTTGCGCGCGCAGTTCCACGACGTGCTGCCGGGCTCGGCGATCGCCGAAGCGTACGAACACGTTCGCGCCGATTACGACGAAGCCGAAGCGCTGGTCGCGGGTATCGCGGCGAACGTGCGCGGCGCGCTGCCGACGGCCGGATCGCGCGCGAC
>CAZZUZ010000069.1:0-8248 GCA_964657315.1 Vulcanimicrobiota bacterium | reverse complement strand
CGCGGTCGCGGCGCGCTTTCCGAACGCGATTCTCCTCGCGCCGAAGGCCGAATGCGGCGCGTTTCGCTTACGCAACGGCCGTATCGACGCACGCATCGGTCGCGACGGGACGCTCGACGAACTGCGCCTCGACGGCGGCCGCAATCTCGTGCGATGCGCGCTGCGGCTCGCGCTCTACGTCGACCGCCCCAAACGCTGGGACGCCTGGAACGTCGACCGCACGTACCGTAAACGCGAGCGCAAGGCGTGCGTCGTGCTCGTGACGCCCGATGCCGACGCAGTCGAGATCGCCTACGATTACGGCACGTCGGCCGCGGTGCTGCGCGTCTCGCTCGGCGAAACGGCGACGGCGCTGCGCATCGAAGTCGCCGTCGCCTGGAACGAAACGCATCGGCTCCTGCGGCTGGAGAACGAACTCGCGTTTCGCGCAACGTCCGCCGTGTACGGATCGCCGCACGGCACGATCGCCCGCACGCCGCGTCCGCACTCGCGGATCGAGCGCGCGAAATTCGAAGCGTGCGGCCAGCGCTTCGCGCGCGTCGCGGACGATCGCGGCGGCGTCGCCCTGCTCACGCGCGACACGTACGGCTGGAGTCTCGATACGCGGCGCACGACGAGCGTCGGCAATTCGTTGCTACGTTCGCCGAACTGGCCCGATCCGGGCTGCGATCGCGGCGAACACCGTTTCGTCTTCGAGCTGCAGCCGTTTACGAAACTCGGCATCGGCGAGCTCGAGGCGGCGTGGACCGATTTCGCCGAGGGCGGCGAGCCGGGCGTGCCGATGTTCTCGTGCGACGATCCGGCGATCGCGATCGTCGCGACCAAGCCCGCCGATGACGGCGACGGGATCGTCGTGCGCGCGCGCGAGTGCGACGGGGGCGCGCGTACGGTCGCGATCCGCAGCGCCGTTCGCGCGCGCGAGGTCGCGCATGCCGACGCGCTCGAACGTGAGTTGCCGGGCGAGCTGCGCTTCGAAGCGGAGACGTTTTCCGTGCCGTTCCGGCCGTACGAAGTGCGCACGTTCCGCGTGAGATTGGGTTGATTCGGGTGAAATTTTCCGCCGCGCTCTTCGACCTCGACGACACGCTGCACGACGATACGCTCGCCTATCACCGCGCCGCGAAACGAACGGCCGACGAGGGCGCGGCGGATCGCGGCATCGATGCCCGAGCGCTCTACGACGCGTACGTCGCGCTTGCGGAGAGTTTCTGGCGCGAGCTCTCGCCGGCAACGCTGGGCACGAGCCTGAGCGACCTGCGCGCGAAGATGTGGACGCAAGCGCTTGCCGATTGCGGCGTGCACGATCCCGCGCTCGGCAGCGCGCTCGCCGCGGCCTATAATCGCTACCGCGCGACCGTGCTCGAATTGTGGCCGGGCGTCCTCGAAATGTTCGGCCGGCTGCGCGCGGCGGGAATGAAGATCGGCATCGTCACCAACGGCTTCGCGGAGACGCATCGTGAGAAGATCGAACTCCTCGGCCTGCGCGACGCGGTCGACGGCCTCTTCATCGCAGACGAAGTCGGCACGGTCAAACCGGACCCCGAATTCTTCTTCCATGCGGCGCGCGAACTCGGCGTCGAACCCGAGACCTGCGTCGTCGTCGGCGACCGCTACGACCGCGACGTCGCGGGCGCGCACGCGGCGGCCATGTATGCCATCTGGCTCGACGTGCGCGGCGACAGCGTGCCGAAAAACGGTCGGGCACCCGACGCGTCGGCCGGCGTCATCGCCGACGTCGAAGCGCTCATCCTCTGCGGAGACCTCAGCGGTTAGCCGCGATCGATGCGGTGCGTAAAAGATCCTAAAATCGACATTGCCATAATTAGGGGGAACGAAGGATTTAATTAGGCTCTCCTAAATAAGCCCTCGCACACCGTACCATCGAGGATTAGGCCATGATCGAACTCCGCAACGCCGCCTTTCGCTTCCGCAACCGCACGGTCGTGGACGCGACCGATCTCGAGATCGAACCGCGCTCGTTCACGGCCGTTCTGGGACCCGCCGGAAGCGGAAAATCCGCGCTGCTCGACCTGATCGCGGGGCGGCTCTCGCCGACGTCGGGCAGCGTTGCGATCGACGGTGTCGCGCCGGACTGCGTTTCGCCCGCTCGCGCCGAGCGCATGCGCGCCGTGCTCGGAGAACCGGCCCCCGTCGAACGGCGCAGCTTCGATCGCGCCCTCGACCTCATCGGCGCGCGCGGCCTGGCGAGCCGTTGCCGCCCGTCGCTCTCGACGGGTGAGGCGGCGTGCTTCGACATCGCGCACGTCATCGCGCAGGACGCGCGCTATGCGGTGCTCGACGAGCCGACCAAGAACCTCGAAATCGCGCGGCAGTACGAAGTGCTCGCGGTGTTCGCGCGGCTCGCGAGCGTCGGTGCCGGCATCGTCGCGACCCTGCGCAGCGTCGATCTCGCGGCGCTGTTCGCCGATCGCGTATTGCTCATGCACGATGGGCAAATCGTCGCGGACGGGTTGCCGAGCGTCGTGCTGCAGCCGGCCTTCTTACAGAGCGTCTTCGCGCCGCGTTGCGCGCAATCGCGCATGCGCGCGAGATAGCGACCCCTCGTAAGGGCGGGGTCGGCGAACGCGCGAACGAAAACGCGCGGGAGTGTCCGAGACCAATGCCTTCGGTGTCTTCGCTCGATCCGCGCGGCTCTTCGCGCGTAACCTTTCGATGATCGTGCCCGGCATCGTAGCCGCGGGCATCGGTACGTATGCGGCAATCGTCATTCCGCCGGCCGACGCGACGGCGACCGATCTGCAGATCGTCGTCACGCATTCGTTCGTGCTACTCGCACAAATTTTCACTACCGTACTCGCGATCGCGTTTACCACGGGGATGGCGGACGCCGCCTGGCGCACGTCGCACGGAACGTTCGAGGACGGACTCGTCGCCTTTCGCCGCGAGGGCGGCCACGTGACGATCGCGGTCATCGTGCTGCTCGGACTCGGCCTCGTCGCGGCGCTCGGAGCACCCGCCACGCACGGCGTGTCGGGCGCACTCTATGCCTACTGCTGCGTGTACACGATGCCCTCGGCCGTGGTCGGCGAACGGCCGGGCGTCATCGCGATCGGCGAGTCGGCCGCGATCGCGTTCAAGCGGCCCGTCGCGACGATCGTGATTCTCGTGGGCGTGACGCTCATCGCCTTCGCGGTCGCATTCGGTGCGTCGGTCTTGCAGGCGACGCCGTACGTCGGATCGATTCTCGGAGCGATCGTGATACAGGCCGTCATCGCGTTCGCGACCCTCGTCCTCGTCGGTGAATACCGCATCGCCCGGCACATGGAGCCCGTCTGATGATTCCACTTCCGATCCGCATCGCGATCTCGGCGCTGGGCGCCATCATGTTGCTCGGCTCGTTTGCGATACGAAGCTCCGTCGATCGAGGGCTCGAAATTCGCTCCGACCGGCCGCCGGCGCTCAACGTCGACGCGGCGGCATTCACCGTGCGCGTGCTCGGAGCGTTCGTGCTCGGTATCGGATTGCTGACCTGGGTCGCCGCGCGCAGCGTGGAGACCGGCCGCGGTATTTTCTAGACCTAGTAGCCGAAGGTCCGGCGCTCGATCGAATCGAGGCGGCTGATGACGTATTCGCGCTCGTTCGTGCCGAGCTTGAGGTGCGTGACGTACCCGAGCAGATTCGTCGCGAGCTGATCGCGGCGGCCGACGAAATGGCGGAACGTCGTCTCGTTCTCAGCGCGGGCGAACACCAGGCGGTCGTCGAGGATCGCGAGTTCTTCGAACGCGGGTTCCGTGCGGGGGGGCAAGTCGAAGAGGCAGTCGATTACGGCCGAGAGTTGGGGGCTCGTCTGCAGCCGCGCGAACTGGTAGCGGAGGCGGCTGGTCGCTTCTTCGGCGGGGACGCGAATCATCATTATGCCTATAGTATCGGTCCCGCGCTCGATTGCACGAAGTAAAAAGACCCCGTTTCACATCACACTGCGGCGGGTGAAACGAACGTGCGTTCGGTATTGTTGTAATCCTCATGCCCCCCGAAAACGGCGCCGCAAAAGCTCGCGGCCTAGACGCGATCGTGATCAAGGGTGCTCGCGAGCACAACCTCAAGAACGTCGACGTCACGCTGCCCCGCAACCAGCTCATCGTGATCACGGGTCTGTCGGGATCGGGCAAATCCTCGCTCGCCTTCGACACGATCTACGCCGAGGGCCAGCGCCGCTACGTCGAGTCGCTCTCGAGTTACGCGCGTCAATTTCTGGGCCAGATGGAGAAGCCCGACGTCGATTACATCGAGGGTCTTTCGCCCGCGATTTCGATCGATCAGAAATCCACGTCACGCAATCCGCGTTCGACGGTCGGCACGGTCACCGAGATCTACGATTATCTGCGCCTGCTCTTCGCGCGCATCGGCAAACCGCATTGCTACAACTGCGGGCGGGAAGTCGCCGCGCAATCGAGCGAGCAGATCGTCGATCAAGTCCTCGAACTTCCCGAGTCGAGCCGGATCCAGGTGCTCGCGCCGGTCATCCGCGGCCGTAAGGGCGAGTACACCAAGCTTTTCGAAGAAATCGGCAAAGAGGGCTTCTCGCGCGTTCGCGTGGACGGCGTCACGACCGACCTGCGCGAGTCCGGCGGCAAGATCGATCTCGACAAGAAGAAGAAACACACGATCGAGGTCGTCGTCGACCGGCTGATCGTCAAAGCCGACATCCGCAAGCGCCTGACCGACTCGATCGAGACGACGCTGCGGCTGTCGTCGGGCATCGTCGTCGTGCTCGTCGAGCCGGGCAAAGGCTCCGAAGGCCTCAAGACCAACGCCGGCACCTCAAAAGCCGCGCCCGCCGCGCGCGAACTGACGTTTTCGGAATCGCTCGCGTGCGTCGATTGCGGACTCTCGTTCGAAGAACTCGCGCCGCGGCTCTTCTCGTTCAACTCGCCGTACGGCGCGTGTCCGGACTGCACGGGCCTGGGCGTGAAGATCGAAATCGATCCGTGGAAAGTCATTCCCGATCGTACGAAGTCGATCGAGGAAGGCGCGATCGTGCCTTGGAGCAAGTCGCTGGGCAGCGGGCGCTTCCCATCGATGAATCCGTACTACATGCAGCAGGTCGAGAAACTGCTGCGTTCGCGCAAGATCAAGATGACGACGCCCGTCGACAAGATGCCGGACGATCTCGTGCAGATCTTACTCTACGGAGCCGACGGCGAGCAGAAGTTTATCTACGAAACGCGCAGCGGTCACACGTACAGCTATTCGACGCAATTCGAAGGCGTCGTCAACAACCTGCAGCGGCGCTATAGCGAGACGTCGAGCGACTACGTCAAGGAAGACATCGACAAGTTCATGTCGGCAAAGACGTGCAAGACGTGCAACGGCGCGCGTCTCAAGCCCGAAGCGCTCGCGGTCACCGTCGCCGGCCGCAACATCAATACGATCACGACCATGTCGGTCGAGAAGGCCGAGGCGTTCGTCAACGCGTTTGAGCCCACACCGCGCGAAGAACTGATCGCGACGCAGATCCTCAAGGAAGTGCGCGCGCGACTGGGCTTCCTCACGAACGTGGGCCTGGGGTACCTTAATCTCTCGCGTTCGGCGACGACGCTCTCGGGCGGCGAATCGCAGCGCATCCGGTTGGCGACGCAGATCGGCTCGTCGCTCGTCGGCGTCCTCTATATCTTGGACGAACCGTCGATCGGACTGCATCAGCGCGACAACGATCGTCTGCTCGCGACGCTCAAGACGCTACGCGATCTCGGCAACACCCTCATCGTCATCGAGCACGACGAGGACACGATGCGCGAAGCCGACGTCATCGTCGACATCGGTCCGGGCGCGGGTGCCGAGGGCGGCCGCATTCTCACGGTCGGGACCCTGTCGGAGATCCTCGAGAATCACGAATCGCTCACGGCCGCATATCTCTCCGGAAGGCAATTCATTGCCATTCCGAAGAAGCGCCGCAAGGCGCGTGCGTGGCTCGGAGTACGCAAAGCCAAGGCCAATAACATCGACAACCTCAGCGTCGATTTTCCGATCGGCGTGTTCGCGGCGGTCACCGGCGTCAGCGGCAGCGGCAAGTCGACGCTCGTCAACGAGATTCTCGTGCGCGCGCTCAACCAGCATCTCCACGGCTTGCCGGCCGGCGGCACCTACGGCACCGTGACCGGCGCGGGCGAACTAGACAAGATGGTCGTGATCGATCAATCGCCGATCGGTCGCACCCCGCGCTCCAACCCGGCGACGTACACGGGCGCCTTCGATCTCATTCGCGAGCTTTTCTCGCTCGTACCCGACTCGAAAATCCGCGGCTACGGCCCGGGACGTTTCTCGTTCAACGTCAAGGGCGGCCGCTGCGAAGCGTGCCAGGGCGACGGCATCATCAAGATCGAGATGCACTTCCTGCCCGACGTCTACGTGCCGTGCGAAGTCTGCAAAGGCAAGCGCTACAACGCGCAGACGCTCGAGATCAAGTATAAGGGCAAGTCGATCTCGGACGTGCTCGAGATGCGCGTCGACGAAGCGTCGGAGTTTTTCTCGGCGATACCGCGCATTCACAACCGGCTCAAGACGATCGCCGACGTCGGACTCGGTTACATCAAGATGGGGCAGCCGGCCACGACGCTCTCGGGCGGAGAAGCGCAGCGCGTCAAGCTCGCGACCGAACTCTCCAAACGCGCGACCGGGCGCACCTTCTACGTGCTCGACGAGCCGACGACCGGTCTGCATTTTGCCGACATCCACAAACTGCTCGACGTGCTGCAGCGGCTCGTCGCGGTCGGCAACACCGTGCTCGCGATCGAGCACAACCTCGACGTGATCAAGACTGCCGACTACGTGATCGACCTCGGTCCCGAGGGCGGCGACGGCGGCGGCACGATCGTCGGCACCGGGACGCCGGAAGAGATCGCGGCCAACCCCAAATCGTTCACCGGCTCGTACCTCAAAGCGGTGCTCGCCGACGAACGCGCGCACGGCATCGTCAACCCCGACCGTGCGAGAATGGAACGCCTCGAGATCGAGAATCTGGCCCGGCTGCAAGAACTCGCTACCGGAAACCGCGTCACCGTCGAGGTCTGACGGTATCGCTTCAGTTTATTTGCCGCAATGCCGAACCTCGGCTGCTTGCTTGCCGCGTCGGTAAGAACCATAACTAGATTTATGTCAGAAATGACAAAATAGCGAAACGGGTCAACGATCCGGTGGCGCAATATTAAGTAATAATCTTAGATGCTGCAGGGAGGAGACCGAATCGCTTCTACTCGGTGACGGGCACGCTCACCGATCCCTACACGGCTTCGTCTGGATACGCCGAAGCGTTCGTCCCCGGTGCGACGTGCAGGACGTCGGCGTCTCTACGCCCGCGAGCACGACGAACACGTTCTCCGCGATGCTGAACCTCAGCGCGAATACGTCAACGCCGTCAGCCCGAACTCGACCGATATCGTCTTCTACATCCGCCCGCGCGCAGCGATGTAGAATGCCCAAAGAGTACCTAACCCGGCCGCGCCGCGGTGCTCACGAGTCCGTAGGCGCCCATCGCGTATTGTTCGACCATGCGCTGGGTGTTGAAGTACGAGCCGTTGACGGCGATCGAATTGCGGCGGATGCGCGCGTACTCGTCGGGATTGCGGTAGAACGTCGGCACGACGACGCGTTCGAGTTTGTCGTAGAGGGCGTCCGCGTCGAAGCCGTCGCCGAGATCGTCGCCGTCGCCGATGCCCCAGCCCGTCATCCCTTCGATGCAGCCTTCGACCCACCAGCCGTCGAGCGTGCTCAGACTCGGAACGCCGTTGAGTGCGGCCTTCATGCCGGACGTTCCCGATGCTTCGAGCGGCGGCCGCGGCGTGTTGAGCCACACGTCGACGCCCGCGACGATTTTCGCCGCGATCGCCATCTCGTAGTTCTCGACGTACACGATGCGGATCGCGTCGCCGAGTTCGCGCGCGGCTTCGTACACGCGCGCGATGACGGCTTTGCCGCCCTCGTCTTGCGGATGCGACTTGCCGCCGAAGACGAACTGCAGCGGGCCCACGCGATAGACGATGCGCTTGAGACGTTCGAGATCGGAGAACACGAGCGCGCCGCGTTTGTACGTGGCGGCGCGGCGCGCGAAACCGATCGTGTAGATGTCGGGGTCGAGCTGCGCGCCCTGCACGTCGCGCAGCGTCGCGAAGAGATCGCGCTGTGCTTCGGCATGGGCCGCTTCGATCTCGGCGAGCGGTACGCCGACGATGTGGCGCAGATACGCGTTGTCGCCGCGCCAATCCGGAATGTGCTTGTCGAAAAGTGTAAC
>CAZZUZ010000068.1:0-10150 GCA_964657315.1 Vulcanimicrobiota bacterium | reverse complement strand
GGAACGCACGGTTTCGACCGCGTGCGACATCGCCGCGGGCGACCCCGGTCCGCAGATCGTGACGTCGACGAGTCCGCCGTTCGTCGCTTCGCGCAATCCGTCGAGCGCGGCCGTCGGCAAGAACGTCGCTTTCGCTCCGAGCCGCCGCGCGAGCGCGAGCCGCGTTTCGTTGAAATCGCTCGCATACACCGTCGCGCCGAGCGACGACGCGAGCGCGACGTGCATCAGGCCGGTCACGCCCGATCCGATCATATAGAGCGTGCGGCCCGTCAGCGGCTTCGCATCGGCCTTCGCCGGAACGACGCCGTCTCGCAGTTCGGCCGGGAACGCACGTCGCAGCGATTTCACGACGCACGCGAGCGGTTCGATCAGCGATCCGTCCGCGAACGAGAACGCATCGGGCAGCACGAGCGTGTCGCGGAGATTCGCACGCGGAACCCGCACGAATTCCGCCATACCGCCGGGATCGAGATAGGTCGCACGCCACGTCTTGCAGTGCACGTAGCGTCCGGTACCGCAGTCGTCGCAGTCGAGACACGGCACGTGATGGTGCGGGAACACGCGGTCGCCGAGTTTTACGCTCGCGTCGCCCTCACCGAGCGCGACGACGGTTCCCGCCGGCTCGTGACCGAAGACGAACGGCGCCTTCTTCTTCACGTACCACGGCATCATGTCGCTGCCGCATACGCCGCACGCCGCCATCCGCAGCAACGCGTCGCCCGGCTCGAGCGTCGGCAGCGGCCGTTCTTCGATGCGAATGTCGTCGACCGCGTACATCACGGCGGCGCGCATCGTCTTCGGAAGCGTTTCGAGAACGGTCATGGAGCGATCGCAAACTTCAAGTTGATCCCTTTGTCTTCGTCGAGGCGCGAGAACGCGCTCGCGAGATCGTCGAGTGCGAAGCGTTCGCTGATGAGCGGCACGACGTCGATCGCGCCGTTGTAGAGCAGGTCGTACGTCTCGCGCACGTCGCGCGGGGTGAAATGAAACGGACTGATCAGCCGGATTTCGTCGTAGTGCAGCCGCGCCGCCTCGTATGACACGTTCGTGCCCCCGGAAAGTCCGCCGAAGAGCACGGCCGCGCCGCCGCGGCGCACGTAGGAGGGTGCCGCCTCCCACACGGCTTGCGTGCCGGTCGTCTCGATGACGGCATCCGCACCGCGGCCGTTCGTGCGTTCGCGTATCGCCGCGATCGGATCTACGTTCTTGGCGTCGACGACCGCGTTGATGCCGAGCGATCGCGCGAGCTCGAGCCGCGCCGGACGGCGGCCGACGAGAACCGGCCGCGCGCCGCGCGCGAGGGCGACGAGGGCGTGCAGGATGCCGAAGCCGCCGTCGCCGACGATCGCGATCGTGTCGCCGCGCTCGGGCGCGAGCGCCCGAAGCGAACGCACCACGCACGACACGGGTTCGAGAAACGCGGCGGCTTCGTACGAGAGATGCGCGGGCTTCTTGTAGGCGTTGACCGCAACGAGCCGCGGCGGCAGTGCGATGTACTCCGCGTACGCGCCGAAGATCATCGTGCGCACGAGGCTCTCGCATAACTCTTCCTCGCCGCGCGCGCACCAGAAGCACGAACCGTCCGGCGCCGACTGCACCATCATGATGGGGTCGCCGGCTGCGAACGCCGTAACTCCCGCACCGACCGACGCGACGTCGCCCGAGAATTCGTGGCCGAAGCGCGTCGGCATCGGCATCAGATGATGTCCGCGCCGGTACGTTTTGAGATCGGTGCCGTCGGTGAGCGCGACCCGTACGCGCACGACGAGACCGCCCGGCTGCGCGACCGGTATCGTCTCATCGCGAATCTCGACCCGACGCGGTTCGATCAGATAGCCCGCGCGCATCACTCCGTCGAGTGCGCAACGAGCGCGCGCAAAGCGGTTGCGAGATGGTCGGGCAGCGCGACCGACTTCTGCGTCGTACGATCCATGCACGCGGAGACGACGGTGGCTTCGGCGAGCGTCACGTCGTCGGCACCGCGGACGACGGCGATGGCGAAGCGCACCGAGTGCACGCCGACGCCCGCAACGCCGAGGTGCACGACCACTTCGTCGTCGAGCATCGCGGGCTTGAAAAAATCGTAGCCGACGTGGACGCGCGGCATCACGAACCCCTCGCCCGCGAGACCGGGCAGCGTGAAGCCGAGCGAACGGTAGAATTCGATCTCGACGTCTTCGATGAAGCGCGCGTAGGCACTGAAGTGGATGATGCCCATCGCGTCCGTATCCGCTAGGCGAACGCGTTCGGGAAGTTCGAAAGCGGCCTTCGAGCGGACGCGAACTGCGGGCTTACTGCTCGAGCTCATGACCGCGCTGCCTTCGCCGTCGCTTACTCGGTTCCGGCGTTGTATCCGTCAGCGTCCGGCGTACGCCCGCGCGCCGGCATAGGCATAACGAGCGATCGGGTCTACTTCCAAATTGACGTGATCGCCGCACTCTTTTTTCCCGAGAGTCGTGCGATTGGACGTTTCGGGGATGAGCGCGATCTCGAACGCACCGTCGCGCACGCTCGCAACGGTCAGGCTCACGCCGTCGACCGCGACGTAGCCCTTCTCGACGATGAACGGTGCGAGTTCCGGCGGCAGTTCGACGCGCAGGCGATGCCCTTGTCCCTCGGCGTCCTTTGCGACGATGCGCGCCTTCGCATCGACGTGGCCGTACACGAGATGACCGCCGAGCCGGTCGCCGAGTTTGAGCGAGAGTTCCAGATTGACGCCGTCGCCGGGCGCGAGCGTGCCGAGGGTCGAGCGCGAGAGCGTCTCCGGAACCACGTCGAACGAAATCGTCGCCTCGTCGTGTGCCACGACGGTTAGACACACGCCGCAGATCGCGATCGAATCTTTGGGTTCGACGCCTTCGGCTACGGCTTCCGGGGCGATCACGTAGAGACGCAGGCCGCCCTGCGCTTCGGGGACGAGTGCGGCGACGGTACCGAGATGTGCGATCAACCCGCTGAACACGACTCTTCTTTCGCGAGAACGGCCGCGAGCAATGCGTCGGGGCCGAGTTGCGCGACGCGTTCGAATCGCAGCGTGTGCGCGAGCGTCGCATTCGCGAGCGCTGGCACGGCTTCCGGCCCGCACAACAACACCGGCGCGACGAGCCAGTCGACGCGATCGACCAGGCCCGCTTCGATCAGCCGCGCCGCGAGCGTCGGGCCGCCTTCGCAGAGCACGGTCGCGATGCCACGCGCACGTAACGCTCGCATCGCGGCCGTGAGATCGAGCGACTGCGCGCCGGACTCGCCCGCATACACGACGTCCGCGACCGCTTCGAGCGGCGCGAATGCGTCGCGCTTGCCGGCAGGCGCGAGCACGATCGTTTTCGCGTAGCCGTCGAGCGATGCGAAGATCGCGCGATCGTTCGGCACCGGCGCATCTTCGCACGCGACGACGCGCACGTAGGGTTTACGGCGCGCGCGCGGCGGACGTACGGTCAGCTGCGGATCGTCGATTCGCACGGTGCCCGCGCCGACGAGCACCGCGTCGTAGCTCGCGCGCAATTCGCGAACGTAATCGCGCGCCTGCACGCCCGTGAGCCAATGGCGTTCGCCCGGACGCGGCGCGACGTAACCGTCGAGCGACGACGCGAGTTTCACACGGACGTACGGCCGGTCGCGTCCGACATAAGCGGAGAATTCTTCGACGATGCTCAGTGCGAGTTCGTCATCTGCGACGTCGACGCGAATGCCCGCTTCGCGCAAGCGCTCGACCCCGCCCGAGCGCGTGCGCGGATCTGCGTCGAGGGCACCCACGACGACGCGCGAGATGCCCGCCGCGACGACGGCGTCCGAACACGGCGGGGTGAGCCCCGTATGATTACAGGGCTCGAGCGTCACGTACATCGTCGCACCGCGCACATCGTTGCCGCGCTCGCGTGCGTCGTTGAGCGCCTCGATTTCCGCGTGGCCCGCGCCGCGCACGCGATGGAATCCTTCGCCGAGGGTCGTCGCACCCAGAACGATCGTCGCACCGACCGAAGGGTTCGGCGCGGTGCTTCCGCGGCCGCGCGCTGCGAGTTCGCAGGCGCGGCGCAGATATACGCGATCGAGCGAGGTCAGCGAAACTACGGCGTTACCTCGACGCCCTTCCAAAACGCGACGTAATCTTTGATCTGCTTCGCTGCGTCCTTGGGCGCCGGATAGTACCAAGCCGCGTCTTTGTTCTCTTTGCCGTCGACGCTGATCGTGTAGTAACTCGCGGTGCCCTTCCACGGGCAGACCGAATGCGTATCGCTCGCTTTGAAGAGATCTTTGTTGATCGATTCGGCCGGAAAATACTGATTGCCCTCGACGACTTCGGTCTTGTCGCTCTCGGCGAGCACGGTGCCGTTCCAGATTGCTTTAGCCATGCTTTCGTATACCCGTCAGAGCCGGTAAACGATGCAAAAAGCGGCTAGGCGCAGGCCAGGACGAAGGCCCGTCGGACGGTCGCCCCGTTCGCCCGCAGCGTTGCCGCACAGTCGGCCAGCGTCGCTCCGGTAGTGACGACGTCGTCGACGAGCACGGTTTCGGCACCGCCCACGAGAATCGGGCGCACCGCTTCGAAGCGGCCCGCAGCGGAGAGACGGTCGGAGCGGCTTCGCCCGCGCTGATTGACCCCGGTGCGTTTACGCAGCGCGATCAGCACCGGCCGCACGTCCCCGATCGCGAGTTCGCGAGCCAGTGCGATGCCTTGATCGAAACCGCGCGCCGCGACGCTGCCGTGCGTCGTCGGAACCGGAACCACGATCGCCGAGTGCGGCACGCCTTCACGCGCGAACGCCTCGGCGAGCAGCGCCCCCAGCGGTGCCGCGAGATCGCGCCGTCCGCGTTTGAGGGCGAGGATTGCCCGGCGCAGCGGTCCCGCATACGCACCCGACGCGACGATCGAGAGGCCGGCCCGTTCGCAGCGCACGACGTCGGCGCCGCGCGGCGAACACGCGCGGCAAAACGGCGTACCGGGCGTGCGGCACCCCGCGCATGCCGGCGGATAGAAGGCATCGAGGACGGTGGAGAGATTCACGCCGCTCGAATCGCGACGTGCGGCGTGCTCGGCTAGGGAGCTTCCGTCGCCGCGGTTCGACGATCGTAGCCGAGCGGCGATTCGAGTACCCGGTCGCGATCGATAAGCGGGCGCGTCACGGTGATGTCGACGAGCGGCGCACGCATCTTCGCGCCCGTTCGCGCCTCGCGGGCAACGCCGCACTCCCTCGACGCTACGATTGCCGCGTTCCCGTGCGCCGCGAATGCGAGACGGCCCTGGTACTCGACGACGACATCGTTGCGTGTCGACGCCGCGGCCGGCCGCACGCAGCAGCAGGCCCGTCGCTTCGTTTCTACGATTGGGACTCACGAGACCGCTCGTGTTCGCGAGTGGCGATTATCGGACGGCTTCGGGCTCGTTTCCGACGATCGCGCCTTCGATCGCCGCGCCCGCCGCGATCTCGAATTCGATGCCGACGACGCTGTCGGTCACGCGCGCGTTCTTGCCGATTTTCGCATCGTCCCAGACGATCGAATTATCGATCACGACGCCCGAACCGAGCACCACGCGATCGCCCACGACGCTCGGTCCGATCACGCGTACCCCGTCGCCCAAACGCGCGCGCGAACCGATGCGCACGTCGCCTTCGATCACCACGTCATTACCCAGAACCGCATCGGGCGGAATGCCGCGCACGCGAGCGTTGCCGAGCAGCCGCACCTTGCCCTCGAGCACCTCTTTGGTCGCCTGCCGGTATTCGCCGGGCGTGCCGATGTCGACCCAATACGCGCCGGTCATCTCGAGCCCGTAAAACGCCGCGTCGTCGCGCCGCAACTCCGGAAAGACGTTGTTGCCGAAATCGTAGAACTCGTTTGCGGGAATGCGATCGAAGATCGCGGGCTCGAAGACGTAGACGCCCGTATTGACGAGCTTCGAACGTTCGGTGCCCTTGGGCGGCTTTTCTTGGAAGTCGACGATCTTGCCGTCGGCTCCGAGGATGACGACGCCGTACTGCGTCACGTCTTCTTCTTCGACGAGGGCGATCGTCGCGATCGCCTCACGCTTTTTGTGAAACGCGAGCAGCGCATCGAGGCGCATGTCGGTAATCGCATCGCAGCCGATCACGACGAACGTCTCGTCCTGAAGAAACGCTTGCATGCCTTTGACCGCGCCCGCGCTGCCCATGAGTTTTTCCTCATGCAGGTACGTCAGCTCGACGCCGTACCTCGAACCGTCGCCGAACGCGTCTTGGATTTTTCCCGCGAGGTAGTGGACGTTGATCGCGACTTCTTCGATTCCAAACGAACGAAGGTAACGCATGAGGTGCGCGCTGTTCGGCTCGCCCGCGATCGGAACGAGCGGTTTCGGGACCGTTCTCGTGAGCGGATACAGCCGCGTGCTCATGCCGCCGGCTAGGATCATCGCTTTCAAGAAAACCTCGATTTCACGTAAAGAACCGTTCGCAGGCGGCGTACCATACGAACTTCGGCAATGCCAGTTGTCTTCGCCAGCGCGACGGTTCGCGGATCAGGCGGTACAGCCACTCGACGTTGAATTTTTGCCAGAGCTCGGGCGCACGCTCTACGTTTCCGGCGAGCACGTCGAACGAGCCGCCGATTCCGATGCCGACGCCGCATTTCGCGCGCGCGAGATGGTGCGCGATCCATGTCTCTTGTCGCGGCGAACCGAGGCCGAGCAGCAGAACGCGCGCGCCGCTGCGCGCTATTTCGTCCGCGACCTTTTCATCGTCCGTTGCGGGAAAGTAACCGTCTCGCGCGCCCGCGACGACGAGGCCGGGGTGCCGCGCCCGCAAGACCTCTGCGGCTCGCCGGGCCGTGTCGCCCTTACCCCCGCACAGAAAGACCGCAATGCCCGACTTCGCGAGTTCGACGCAAAGCGGATCGATGAGATCGACACCCGCGACCCGCTCGCGCAGGGGCACGCCGTGCAAATATTTCGCGGCGTACAGTATGCCGATCGTGTCGCACAGCGAGAGGGCGCTCGCGTTTGCGATTTCGCGAAAAGCGGAATCGTGCCGCGCGCGCACGACCATCTCGGTGCCTAGCGTAACGACGAGCGACGGCGTCGAGCCGCCGGCGAGTTCGACGATGCGCTCGACGGCCTGCGCGCGGTCGACGACGTCGACGCGACAGCCGAGAATCGAGACGCTGTTCATGCGAAGCGGGCGCGATACGGTTCGAGGAGCGGACGCAGCCGCTCTTTGAGATCGTCGGGCATGACGCCCAGCGGCGAGCGGCATTCGCCGACCTTGAACCCGAGTTCGCCCATCGCCCATTTCACCGCGATCGGACTCGACGTCGCGAAGAGCGCGGCGAAGAGCGGGCCGAGATCGCGGTGGATCTGAGCCGCGCGTCTGACGTCTCCGCCGTGATAGGCGTCGTAGAGTTCTCGATATTCTCTCGCACAGATGTGCGAGGCGACGCCGATGAGCCCGTCGCCGCCGACCGCCATCGATGGCAGAAACTGGTGATCGTCGCCCGACCAGAAGCCGAAACCCGCGGGACGATCGCGCAGGATCGCGGAGAACTGCCCGGAGTCGCCCGTCGATTCTTTGACGCCCGCGATCGTTTCGTGCCGGCGCGCGAGTTCGATCAGCGTTGCGGGCAGCATGTTGATGCCGGTGCGGTGCGGGATGTTGTACACGATGACGGGCACGGTCGACGCTTGGGCGACGTCGCCGAAGTGACGCAACAGCCCGTCCTGCGTGGGTTTGTTGTAGTACGGCACGACGCTGAGCACGGCGTCGGCTCCGGCGTCGACCACGCGTTTGGTCATCTCGACCGCGTGGTGCGTGTTGTACGAACCCGCACCGGCGACGACGCTACCTTTTTCGCCGAGCGACGCTTTGACCGACCGCACGAGCGCGATCGTCTCGTCGGCGTCGAGGGCCGGCGCTTCACCGGTGGTTCCGCAAATCACCAGACCGTCGTTGCCTTGATCGATCA
Source organism: Vulcanimicrobiota bacterium (assembly GCA_964657315.1). GTDB lineage: Bacteria > Vulcanimicrobiota > Vulcanimicrobiia > Vulcanimicrobiales > Vulcanimicrobiaceae > CAZZUZ01. The sequence goes on along the minus strand of CAZZUZ010000068.1, from coordinate 2,218 downwards.
GCGCGTGCGCGAGACGCGCCGCTTCGTCGTGATCGATCGCACCGTCTGATGTAAAGGGCGTGATCATGGCGGTCAAGAGCACGCCGATCTTCGGCGCGCGGATCGTGTCGCTCAACGTAATGCCTTGATGTCGGAGCCGTTCGCGGCCGCGATCGAGCGGCCGAGACGGAAGTAGTCGTGAATGGCCTGCTCGGCGCGCTGCGTCTCTTCTTCGGGAACGAGCACCGAGATCGTGATGTTCGAGTCGGTCGAATGGATGATTTCGATCTGCGCGTCGGCGAGTGCTTGAACGACGCGATACATCACGCCCGAAGTTCCGCGCATTCCGGCGCCCACGATGGAGATTTTCGATGAGTGCGCGCGCACGCGGATCGCGACGTTGAGCCCCGCGAGTACGTCGCGCGCGGTCGCGATCTTATCGGCGTCGACGATGAAGAAAATGCCGGCGTTGTTGACGTTGATCATATCGACCGAAACGTCGGCCTCCGCCAGACGCCGGAACAGTTCGACTTCCAGTTCGCGCCGCAGCACGACGTCGTCGAGTTCGCCTTGGATGATGCGCACGAAGACGACGTCGCGCAGCGAGGTGATGCCGCTGACGGGCTTGAGCCGGTCGGGCTTGTGACCCTCGTCGATCGTCGTGCCGAAATTCGAACGCAGGCCTTTGATCTGATAGGGCGTTTCGGTAGTGCGCGCGAGTTCAGCGCCGCGCGCGTGCATGACTTTCGCACCGTCGGCTGCGAGTTCGACCATCTCGGCGTAATTGACGCGATCGATCGTATGCGCGCCCGCGATGCGCCGCGGATCGCCCGTCATCACGCCGCTGACGTCGGTGAAGATGTCGACGGACTCCGAGCCGAGCGCGTTGCCGAGCGCGATCGCGGAGAGATCGCTGCCGCCGCGGCCGAGGGTGGTCACCGCGCCGCTCTCGGTCGCGCCTTGAAATCCCGCGACGACGGGAATCACGCCGCGCTCGAGCGCCGCGATGACGTTGACCGGATCGACGCGCAGGATCTTCGCGTCGCCGAAGTTCGCGTCGGTGACGATGCCGGCTTGCGCGCCCGTCATCGCCTGCGCGTCGGCACCCCACGATGAGAGCAGCTCGGCGAAGATCGCACAGGCCATCGACTCGCCGCACGAGAGCAGCAAATCGCGATTCGCCCCGCCGCGGGTGGGCCCCAGCAACGCGAGCAGCGAGTCTGTGGCGTACGGATCGGGCGAACGTCCCAGCGCCGAGCACACGACGACGGGCGAAAAGCCTTTGGCTCGCGTTTCGAGAACGCGCGACGCCGCGACCTCGCGCAACTCCGGCGTCGCGAGCGAAGAGCCTCCGAATTTCTGAACGATGGTCTTAGGCATGAGCCTCATTCTTGCGAAAACGGCCGCGTTTGACGAGCAGCTCGAAGATCTGTACGGCGTTGGTCGCGGCGCCTTTGCGCACTTGATCGCCGACCACCCAGAGCTGAAAGAAGCGTTTGGAGTCGCCCTCGGCGCGCACGCGCGCGACGTGCACGCGATCGTCGCCCTCGACGACGAGCGGCGTCACGACGCCGCCGCGGTGCAATACGACGCCGTCCGCACTCTCGAGCGCGGCGCAGATTTCTTCGACCGTCGTGTCGCGCTGCGTTTCGAGGAACACGGCCTCACTGTGCGCGCTGCGAACGGGGACGCGCACGCTCGTTGCCGCGACGTGCAGGCCCGGAAGCTCGAGCATCTTGCGCGTCTCCGAAGCGATCTTCTTCTCTTCACCCGAATCGCCGGATTCGTCGAACGATCCGATTTGCGGGATCACGTTGCGGAAGATCTGCGCGACGAACGGCGTGGGTACGAGCGTCTCGAGCGGCGCGCCGAGGGCGAGCGCTTCTTCGGCCGCGAGCGTATCGAGCCCGGCGCGTCCGGCGCCGCTCACGGCTTGGTACGTCGCGACACGCACGGAACGCAGCCCTGCGAGTTTCGCGATCGGCGCGATCGCGACGCAGAGGACGATCGCCGTGCAGTTCGCGACCGGAAAGAGGTCGTGCTCGTCGAGGATCGCGTGCGGGTTGACTTCCGGAACCACGAGCGGCACGTCGACGCGCATGCGATACGCCGACGAGTTGTCGATCACGACCGCGCCGCCGGCGAGCGCGTGTTCCGCGAGCGCTTCGCTCGCGTCGTCGCTCGATGCGAAGAACACGGCGTCGAACGCGCCGCCATGGAGCGCCTCGGGCGTCGCCGC
>CAZZUZ010000067.1:0-10158 GCA_964657315.1 Vulcanimicrobiota bacterium | reverse complement strand
TCCTGCAGCGGCGGCCCGTCTTCGACCGGATAGTAGGGGCCCGACCACTGCCAGCGTCCGTCGCTCGGCCCTGGCGAAGCGAGATCGGCATACGCGCCGTCGCGATGGAAATCGCGAAACACCCAGGCGTGCAGACCCGTCACGTAACCGACGACGGCCGTTCCGTCGGGCTGCGTGCCGCCGTACGACGCGCGCATCCAGGCGCTCGTATCCGCGAACGACGCGAACGTGAGCGTCGTCGTGCCGCACTTCCAGGTGCCGAAAAAGTAGCGCATCGCGGTCGAGCGATCGTCGCTCGCGCCGAGCAGCGCCACGCAGAGCGTCGCGACGGTGAGCCGTTTCACGCCGCGCGGCCCGAGGCGAGCGCGTCCTTCGCGAGCGCTTCGAGCAGTCCGAGGTGGGCCCGCACAACCGCGTCCGTAACGCCGCCCGCCCGCTCGGCTTTCGCACACTGCGCGGCGAGCGCGGCGAGCTCGGCGCGCGCGAAGGCCCGCGCGTCGCTCGGTAATCCGGCCGGCGGGTGCGCGTACATCGCCGCTAGCCGCTGCGCGTAGCGCGCCTGCAGCGCGCGTCGCCCGGGAACGATCGTGCCGTCGCGACCGATTTCCCGGAAGACGCTCGCATGCAGCCACGCGAAGAGGTCGCCGAGGTGCATGGTATCGCGGCCGGACTCGGCCTCGCCGTCGACGATGCGAGCGAGCACGGGTGGAAGTAGCAGCTGATCGAGCACGCGGTCCTGGAGCGCGGCGACCCGTTCGCCGAGCGCGATATCGTGCCGCAGCGGCGGATCGTAGGCCCAGTGCTGCAGCTGTCCGCGGTTGGCGGCAACGTCGCCGAATCCGTAACCGGCCCACTCGCTCGTCCCGAGCTGATCGAGCAGCGACGGCGCAAAGTGCAGCGCGTCTGCCGCGAAGACGTAGCGATCGAGCATCGCGAACGCGCGGTACTGCTCGCGGCGCGGCACCGGAACGACGGGCGGGTCCGCCTTCGGGTCGCCACGATGCGCGCGAGACAAATATTGACCACCGATGTAACGGGCCGGCATCTGCGCGCAGGCGGTATAGCGGCCCAGCAGTCCGACGAACGCGTTCGTCTCGTCTTCGAAGGCGGCGCCCACGGCCGGCTGCATCTTGCCGATGCCGCTCATGAGCCCCCGTTCGAGCGGGAGCTGTACGGCGCACCAGCCGATCGGGTCGTCGGTCAGGATGCCCTGTTCGACGCGCGGATCGGCGGCGTGGCCGTCGGTCCACGACACGTCCTCGTCGGAAGCATAGCGATATTTCGGATCGCTCCACTGCGCGGCGATCTTTTCGAGCGCGGGGACTTCGGCTTCAGGCGTCGCGGCGCCGGGGATCGTTGCATAGGTCCACGCGATCGCGTGATAGTCGTACGGTCCTAAAACGGTTTGCGCGTACGTGCCTTGGCCCGTACCGCGCGGCCAGATGTTGAGCGGTGCGTATTCCATCACCGTCGATGCGATGCCGTAGGTCGCGGTGAACTGCGGATCTTGCAATTCCCTCGCGGTGTATGCGCGCGATCCGATGAAGTTGTGCTGCAGTCCGAGATTGTGGCCGGTCTCGTGGAGAATAACGCTCTTCCACGCGTCGTCGAGAAACGACTGGGGCATGGGATCGGTCCAGCGTCCGTAACGCACCGGATCCACGACGTCGTGCCACTCCCGGTACGTGCCCGTCGGAACGTCGGACGAGATCAGGATGCCGGTGCGGAACTCTTCACCCGTGCGCGGATCGTAGAGCGTTTGCGAGTCCGCGCCGAAGCTCGCCCGGTATTCGGTGATCCAGCGCAGCATGTTGTAACGCGCGTCGTCGGGATCGAATGCGGGATCGCTCGGCTGATCCACGACGCGCACCGCATCGCTGATACCGATCTTGAGAAACGCCGCATTCCATTCGAGCACGGCGGCTCGAATCGCCGGCCGGTATCTTTCCGGAATCGAATCGCTCATCGTGAAGACCATGGGATGCGTCGCGGGCGAAACGGCTTTGGACGGATCCGACGGTCGCAGATTCCAGCGAACCGCGTAGCGCAGCTTTCGCGTGCGCACTTCGTCGTCGTCGTACGTCATGTAGACGTCGTCGTAGATGCCGATGCGGTCGTCCGAGATGCGCGGCACGTAGCCGTCGTCGACGGGCGGCCGCACGAGGTTGTACGTCACCGAAATCAGCAGATGGCGCGGATCGGGCACCGCATCGTTCAGGCGAATGTCGGGCGAGTACCAATCCTGCTTCGCTTCGATAACGTCGTTGTCGGCGAATGCTTTGGTCTTGCCGAAATACGAGCGATCGCGATCGAGCGTAAAAAATTGCGTCGCGTCGTCCGAGCGCGCGTCCTTGAGAACGTCGTGGAGGTTCATCTGATCGTCGAGAAAACTCGACGCCTCCACGATCACGCGTCCCGAAGCCGGGTCGACCGCCGCAATCGGCGCGAGCGCTACGATCGACTTCGCGAACGAGCTGTCGATCGCGCGCGCGGCCGACGGATCGTGTGCGGACGTGAAATACGGCGCGGGCCACAGGATCGCGACGCTCGAGCCCGCTCGCTCGAAGCGTACGAGATTCGCGGACTGATAGTCCGTGTTGCCCCAAACGATGCCCGGGCCGCCGGTCCCCGTCGAGGGTACGATGGTTTCGATGAAGTCGCGGTCGAACTGGTCGGCCGCGATTTCCAGATAGAGCTTGCCGCCCTTCTGCCATAGCGGAAAGAGGCCGCGCATCGGCGTGAGACCCTCGACGAACGAGTCGTAACTCGCGGGCTGATCGGCTCGTACGGCCGCTACGGGCGCGAAGAGCGCGACGGCTAGCGCGCCGGCGACGTAAAACCACCGTACGTTCATCGCGCCGACGTTCGCGCCGCGGACATGCGTTCCGCTAGCGATCGAGCAGTGCGTCCAATCCGAAGACGCGGCCCGGGCCCGTCATCAAGACGACGAATGCGAGCACGATATCGGGGGCGTCGTGACTCGTCGGGTCCCAGATCGCAACGCCGGTCGCGAACATATAGTTCACGAGCATATAAATCGCGCCCGCCGCGCAAAAACGCGTGAGCAGACCGAAGACGAAACCGATGCCCAGAAGCGCCTCCCCGCCCGTGACGACCGCGGCCCACACCTGCACGTGCGGAATGACGGCGGTCGAGAGAAACGACGCATACCACGCCGGAGCGCTTGCGACTTTCGGACCCGTGAGGAAGGCCGTTACCGCAGCGACGTATCCGTGCGCCGAAAAGATCTTGGAATACGCGGCGATACCAAAAATAGCCCCGAGGTAGAATCGGGGCACGAGACCGATGACCGGCACCGGATCGACCCGCTCGGCGATCGGACGCTGACGCATGGCCGAGCTTTCACCGTCGTGACGCGGCCTTCCCGGCGCCTCCCCGGAGGCGTGACGAGCGAGCGCTTTGTGGGTACGGGAGCGACCATGAACGCCTTCGACAACCTGGTGACGTGTCCGAAATGCCCGCATGGCGCGGGACTGCACGACGGTTCGGGTTGCAGTGCGCCGGCTTGCAATTGCCGCTCGACCAAAGAGGCTGTGCTCAGCGAATCGATCGACCTGATGTGGCGGGAAGACCGCGACCGTTACCCGGCAGGGGGCAATTCGAACAACTAGCGAGCGCGTTTGTTTTGCGGCGGATCGGAAATACTGATAGACATGGCAGCAACAACGACACCAACGATCAACACGTATGTCAGCGATATGCTCGCTCTCGAAAAGCACATCGCCGGTCCGCTCGAGCATCAGACCAAAGATGCTTCGGTAGCGAAGTACCCGGAGGCGGCCCGCGTTATCGCCGATGCTTTTGCGGGCAACGGCAAGCGAATTGCGGCTCTCGAGCGTCGACTCGAAGCTATCGGCGGACACGCCGCAGCGGGGCTCAAGAGCGGCGTGGCGACGACGCTCGGCGCGGCGGCAGCGGCGATCGGCGACGTGCGAAAGACCGAGGTATCGAAGTACCTTCGCGACGATTACAGCGCGCTCGCACTCGCCTCGGCAAGCTACACGCTCTTGCATACGACCGCACTCGCACTCGGCGATACCGCGACGGCGGAATTGGCGCAGACGGGTCTCGCCGACGTCGCGACGAGCGTCATGCGACTGAGCAATACGCTTCCGATCGTGGTGCTCTCGGAGCTTCGTAACGAAGGCGTCAACGTCGACGCGACGGTCATCGCCGAGGCCGAGCGCAACGTCGACAAGGCGTGGAAAGACGGCGGAACGCGAAGCGCGAATTAGTAGTATCGCTCGATAACAGAGAAGCGCCGGAAAAACCGGCGCTTCTTTTCTTAGCTACGAATGTTTACGGCGATGTCTACGGCGAGAAGTCGTAGGTCACGCGGTACGTCTCGAGCGCCGGTCTGCCGTCGACTTTGGGCGGCACGTAGCGGCTGCTGCGCGCGGCGCTGAGCGCCGAGCGGTCGAGGACCGAATTACCGCTGCTGCTCGCGATCGAAACGTGCACGATCGAGCCCGCGGGGTCGACGGTGACGAAGACCACGCTCGTGCCGCGCGCACCTTGGTCGCGTGCGATTTCCGGATAATCCGGCGCGGCGGCATAGACCATCTTCGCTTCGACGACCCGGTCGACCGCATTGATCGTCGACCCGGCATCGGGTACCTTCGGGGCTTCCGCGACCTGAACCGGAGGCTTCGGCTCTTCTCGATGCACGCTCGGAGCGTCCGTAATCGGGGGCGTGGTCGCGTCGGCGGTCGTCTGCGACGGCTGCTCGCGCGAGACGTTGACGCTCGCGATCGGGCGCGCTGAGACGGGTCGGAAACGCGAAACCGGCTCCTGCGCGATCGTATCGTCGGAGGCCTCGGTCCCGTGGCGCGCGACGTGTGCCGGCTTGGCGGCAACCTTTTTCGCATGCGCGTGCGAGAGCGCTTTCGTCGGCGTCGGGCGGGGGCTCGGGGTTCCTTTCCCAGGTGTCGACGGTGAAGGCACCGGGCTCGGCGAGCCGGCCGGCTTCGGCGACGCCGGTTCCGCCGTCGGCTTTACTTCGGCGACGCGCTGCGGCTGCGGGCGCGACGGCGGCCGGTTCGCGTGGACCGTGATGACCCCATGAGAAACGACGGCCTGCGCGACCGACGTATCGATCGCGAATGGCGACCGGGAAATGACGTGCGTGTCGGTCGTTCCCATGCGGACCGTCTGATAGCCGATGAAGCCGACGATTCCCAGAGCCGCCGGTATCAGGAAGAGATACGGCGGGCGGCTCTTTTGCGCGGGACCTTGCGGCGATGGTGTTTCTTGCACGGATGACCTCTAGCAGTCTATCGGCATCGGGTGCAAAAGCCGTTAGCGTGGCCCGTGTGACACGGGCCACGTGGGCGCTTACGGCCCGATCACCACGTGCACGAAGCGGTCGGGATGAACGTATTTTGCCATCGCGTCGCGCACGGCGGTCCCGGTGGTCGCAACGAAGGCGCGAGCGTCGAGCGTGCCCTGATCGAGCGGCATGCCGTCGCTCGCGGCGCCGAGCAATTCCGCTCCGACGCCTTCGATCGCCCCATCGTCGACGATCGAACGCCGGACGATCGACGCCTTGGCGAGATCGAGCTCGAACGAACCGGGCACGTCGGTACGCATCTTCTCCACGTCGGCGATGGAAAGCGACGCGATGCGGGCTTCGTTCGAGGGTAGCGATGCGTACGAGATCTCGAAGCGGGCGCGCGTGCGGTCGGCCGAGAGTTCGGAACCGATGCTGTAGGCGAGCCCGGCGTTCTGCCGGATGTCTCGGAAGAGGCGGCTCTGTTCCGGACCGCCGGAACCTCCGCCGAGAATTGCGTTGCCGAGCTGCAGCGCGTAGTACGCCGGATCGCCGCGGTCGGTCTCGAGCATCTCCTGTAAGATGCCGTTATCCTGGCGCGAGGCCGGCGGCGAAAGGCGCACGTCCGCGGCGGCGTTCTGCTGGACGCGGGGCAGATCCAGCGACGGCGGCGCGCCCTCGGCGTGCCAGCCGCCGAACGCTCGGGCGACGGCAGCCTGTGCCGCCGCAACGGTTACGTTGCCGATGACGACGATCGTCGTCAAATCGGGCCGGAACGTCTTGTCGTAATACGAGCGCACGTCGGCGAGCGAAAGCGAGGCCATGCCGCGCGGCGTCTCCTCGCGCAACTCCGGATCGCCCTCGGGCAAGAGCTTTTCCGCCGTCCGGCGCGCGATGACGTACGCCGTTCCGCCGAGCGTCGTCTCGAGTTCCTGGACCGCGCGCGAACGCGACGATTCGAACGTCGTCTCGTCGAAGCGCGGATGCAGTTCGCCTTCGGCGAGGAGATCGACCGCGCGATCGAACGAATGCGATGTCGTCTGTACCGCGAACCGCGTGCCCGTCGAAATCTCCGTGTCGAGGTCGTCCGCAGCGCGCACGAACGCCGACCGTTCGCGCTTCTCCGACCCGTATTCGAAGAGCGTCGAGAGCAGGCTCGCGACGCCTTCCTGCCCCTGGGGTTCTTGAATGAAGCGATTCGTGCGGACGTTCCCGTAGACGAACACGGAATCGGAGATCGATTCGGGTTCGACGACGAGCCGCATGCCGTTCGGCAGCGTGGTCGCGACGGGCATCGGCCGGTCTTCGGGCACGACCACATGATCGACGAGCGCCGCCGCCCACGGCGGCAGCTGGGTTACGGCCGGCTGCACCGCGAGCGGCTTCTCCGAGTGCTGCGATGGAGCTTCGGGTGCCGAGTCCTGCGATGCGGTCGCCGACGGCGTCAGCGCGCCGAGGATGGCGTGCGCGGGCGAAAAGTATTTCTTTGCTACGCGATCGACGTCGGCCAGCGTGACGCCGGCAAGGAGTTGCTGCTCGCGTTCGATCGAGGGTTCGTCGTCGAGCGCGATCGTCGTCGCCCAATCGCCGGCGAGCGATGAGATCGAATTGCGGCTGAGTTCCTGATCGGCGATCGCATGCCGCTGCGTCGTCTCGAAGAGCTCGCGCGGCACGCCGTTTGCGGCGTAGCCGTGCAGGATCTGCTCGAGGCGCTGCGTCATCGCGACGGGATCCGCGCCCGGCCGTAGCGCCGCGGTTGCGAAACCGAGCTGGGCGCCCGGCACGTAGGGTTCCGAAAGCCAACTACCGTCGAGCGCTTCGCCCGAGTCCACGAGGTTGTGCAGGGGCCCGCGCGACGAGTCGAGGACGAGCTGCAAGAGGTAGGATGGCAAGAAATCGGCATCGCCGACGCCGGGCATCCGATAGCCGACGACCGCAAGCGGATACACGAGCGAACTCGGGCGGCGGAACATCGTGCGGCGGACCGGTGCGAAATGCGCGGCCGCGTGCGCCGGCACGTCTTTCTTCGGGATCGCGTCGAATCGCGCGCGAACCATCGCGAGCGTCTTGTCCGGATCGACGTCGCCCGCGATCACGAAGACCGCGTTGTTCGGCGCATACCATTGGCTCCAGAATTGTTTGAGACGATCGCCCGTGAGCCGGTCGAACGCGGCGCGCGTGCCGACACCGTCGTGCGCGTACGTCGTTCCGGCGAACGCGAGCGCTTTGGCGTCGCGAAAGAGATCCGCGCCGGGATGGGTCTCGTCGGCGAGCACTTCCTGCTCGATCGCGCCGCGTTCGGTGGCCCACTCGCTCTGCGCGTCGAGGACGTCGCGCATGCGATCGGATTCGACTCGGAAGACGGCGTCGAGATCGGTCGCGGGAACGTTGAACTCGAATTGCGTGAGCGTATCGCTGGTCTCGGCATTGAAACTGCCGCCGAGCGCGGTCGCGAGCGTTCCGAGTTCCGCGGTCGAGAGGTTTTTCGTGCCGCGGAACATCATGTGCTCCTGCGCGTGCGCCATGCCGGGAACGTCGGAGGGATCGTCGCGCGAGCCGACGAGGTACGTCATGTTCGTCGAGACGACGGGCGCGAGCGGATTGCGCACGATGACGACGCGCAACCCGTTGCCGAGCGTCGCTTTGGTCACCGTGCTCTGCGCGGCGGGGCCGCTTCCCGGATCTCCCGCAGCGGCACCTCCGGAAGCGGTCGATGCCGCGAGGAGGCTCGCGAGCGCGGCGAACGCGACGGAGCGCGTGCGAAAGGATGAGTGACGGGACATAGTGCGCCCTTCGCTCCAAATATCCGAAGCCTTCGTTCGCGCAGATCGCTCCGGCAGCCGGCACGAACCCGACCGTATTACCGTAATCGTCGGGTCACTGCGGTCCAGTCTTTGTCGCCGTCGCCGGCATCGACCGCGCGCGCAAATGCGACAGAGAGCGTCTGCGCGACCGGCAACGCGATGCCGGCCGCTTCGCCCGCTTGCAGCGCGAGGCCGACGTCCTTGAGCCCGAGCGCGAGCGCGAATCCGGGTTCGAAGCACTCCTGGATGATCTGCGTCCCGTAATTCTTATAGACGGGTGAGCCGGCGAAGATCGTGCCCGTGACGATCTCGTGCAGCAGCGCGGGATCGACGTCGTTTGTTTTTGCTATCGCGAACGCTTCGCCGAGCGACTCGATCGCGCTCGCGATGAGAAAGTTCGCGCCGATCTTGATCGCATTCGCCGAAGCCGCCTCGCGGCCGGCGCGGTACGTCTTCTGCCCGATGCGATCGAGCAGCGGCTGCACGCGCGCGATCGCAGCGTCGTCGCCCGCCGCAATGATGTTGAGCTTCGCGGCAGCCGCGGCGTCGGGGCGACCGAGCACGGGGGCCGCCACGTATGCGACGCCCGCCTCGCGAAACCGCGTTGCGAGATCGTTCGCGAACGAGATCGAGATCGTCGCGCAATTCACGAACGTCGCGGTCTTTGCGAGCGCGTCGACCAGGCCCGAATCGAGGACGGTCTCGCGCGTCGCCGCATCGTTTGCGAGCATCGCGAAGACGACGTCGCAGTCGCTCAAGTCGACGGGCTTTTCGACGGCCGTCGCTCCTTGCGCCGTCAGCGGGCCCGTTTTTGAGGCATCGCGATTCCAAACCCGCAGCGTGTCGCCGCCACCCAGGAGATTGCGAGCCATTGCGGCACCCATCGCGCCGAGTCCGATCCATCCGACATTCATATAGTCGATCTTTACATCGCACGACTTCTTTCAAACAATGCGCGCGGGGATCGCCGCTCGATTAGGCCGCGCGCGTCACGCTACCCAGCGTTGCGTGGTAAAGAGCGTGACGAACAAGCCCAGCAGCGGCAAGAACGATGCCAGCATGATCGCATAGTAGCGCTCGCGCGCGGACCAGATCGCGAGGATCGTGAAGAGCGGAAAGATGACGAGCGCGAAACGCGGCATGCTCATCAGGCTCGAGGTCGACAGCGGCAACAGCAGCGAGACGGCCGTATAGGCACGCTGCGCGGGCGAGAGCCAGCGAAGACCACAGGCGAAAACCGCAATGGCCGCGACCGAAAAGGTCAGTTCGATCATTTGCACGCCGATGGTCGCAGCGTTACCCGACGTGATGATCAGCCGGAGCGCACGTTGCACGCCGATCCACGGCCAGCTCAGCGTGCGGCTCCAATGCGCCTGCGCGTGCGAGAAATAGAGCGGGTCGCCGCACAGAATCCAGAGCAGCAGCATGTACGTCAGAAGGCCGAGCGGAATCATCGCGAGCCCGAGCGCGAGCTGCCGCCGCACGGCCGGCACCGAACGCACGAGCGCGAGCATGCCGGTTTCCGGCGTCAGCACTTCGGCTACGAACGGCGCGACGAGCAGCACGCCTTCGACACGCGTGAGCGCGGCGAAACCGCCGATGATTCCCGCCGTGACCCAGCGGTGTTCTTGCAGATAGTAGATCGTGGAGACCGTCAGCGCGAGAAACAGCGCTTCGGTATACGTGGCCGAGAAAAACAGCGACGTCGGAAAGGCGGCTAGCAAGAACGTGCTCCGGCCGGCGACCTCGTCGTCGAAGGTTCCTGCGACGATGCGGTGCACGTAGTACAGCGCGAAGAAAAATGCGACGTTCGAGACGAGCAGTCCGGCGACGATCGCGTCGTCACCGAACGCCGGTGCGAGCAAATGGATCAGCGTCGGATAGAGCGGAAAGAAGACCATGTCGGTATTGCCGTAACCGTGCATGGCGATCGAGAGATAGTGCACGCCGTCCCAGCTCGACCACGGGCGCGCGAAATCCATCACCGTCGCGCGACCGTGCGGCGGCGCGAAGAACGCGACCGAGAGAAAGCCGATGACGTACACCGCCGTACGGGTCAGCACG